>NZ_JAAGPH010000102.1:0-30095 GCF_017104705.1 Burkholderia sp. Se-20373
GGCCGCCTGTTTCGGCGCCATCGCGGCGGCCGGGGCCGGCGGCGCGATGGTGCCCTGCACCGCGTGATCGTTGCCCGCGGGCGCCGCGGCAACGGGCGCGGCCGAATCGCCGATGCCGGCATCCTCGATCGCGCGGTGATCCGCACGCAGGAGCATCACGTAGGCAGTGCCGGCGGCGGCTACCAGGAGCCCACCGGCGATCATCAAGGTCTTGCGGGTACTCGTCATGCTTGCTCACCGCTCATATCGACGTGAACAAGCCATCATACGCGGCGATGCGCCGTCGATCCCGCACGAATACATTTGGTTGCATTGTGCCGGAACAGGTCGGCAACACGTTCGTCAGACGTATCGACTCCGCTGCTCCAGCACGATCAACGCGCGGGCATCACTCCGGAAACGGCAGTTCGGTCTGCCCTTCCGCGCGCATGCCGAACGTGTTCAGCGTCATCGCGACGAGCGCGTAGTAGCCGAGCAACGCAACGAGATTCACGACGGTTGCGTGGCCGAAGCGCGCTTCCGCCCGTGCGAACGTCGCGTCGCTCACGCGTCGCGTGTCGTACAGCTCGCTCGCGAATGCATGGATCAGCGCCTCGTCGTCCGACTCGAATTCGGGTGCGACGCCGCACCGGATCGCGTCGGCCGTCGCGGCCGGCAGGCCCGCCTCCAGTGCGATCGGATGGTGGATGTGCCACTCGGCCTGTGAACGCCAGCGTGCGGCCGTCACGAGAATCGCGAGTTCCGACAGGCGCAGCGGCAGGCCCGTGCGATAGCGGCAGAACGCGCCGAGCTTCTGTGCATGTTGCGCCAGCTCGGGGCTCGCGATCCAGCCGAGAAACGGCCCGTTCAGGTTGCCGCGCGGGCCGCTGAGAATGTCGGCCAGCACGGCCTTCTGTTCATCGGTGGCCGACGCGGGATCGAACGGAGGCAGTCTGTTGGTCATGGCAAGGTCCGGACTAGGTTCAACGAATGCGGTCACGCGCCGGCCGACGCGAGCGCCGCGCCGATCGCGCCCGACAGCCGCTCGACGATCGTATCGATCTGCTGCGCGGTGCAAATGAACGGCGGCGCGACCAGGATGTGATCGCCGTGCACGCCATCGATCGTCCCGCCCATCGGATACACCATCAGGCCGCGCTGCATCGCTTCGCGCTTGACCGCCGCATGCAGCTTCAGCGCGGGATCGAACGTCGCCTTGCTGTCGCGATCGCGCACGAGCTCGACGCCGACGAACAGCCCGCGGCCGCGCACGTCGCCGACATGCGGATGCGCGCCGTAATGCTCGCGCAACGACGCGCGCAGTTGCTCGCCGCGCGCCTTCACGTTGTCGAGCAGCTTCTCCTCGGCGATCACGCGCTGCACTTCGAGCGCGGCCGCGCATGCGGTTGCGTGGCCCAGGTACGTGTGGCCATGCTGAAAGAAGCCCGAGCCGTCGACGATCGTCCGGTAGATGCGGTCGCTGACGAGCGTCGCGCCGATCGGCTGGTAGCCCGCGCCGAGCCCTTTCGCGATCGTCAGCAGGTCGGGCGCGACGCCGTCTTCGTCGCACGCATACAAGTAGCCGGTGCGCCCCATCCCCGACATGATCTCGTCGAGGATCAGCAGCACGCCGTATTTGTCGCACACCGCGCGAATCTTCTTCAGATACGTGCGCACCGGCGGCACCGCGCCGGCCGTTGCACCCACCACCGTTTCCGCGACGAACGCCGCGACGTTGTCCGCGCCGAGTTCGACGATCTTCCGTTCGAGCTCGTCCGCGAGGCGTTGCGCATACGCTTCGTCAGTTTCACCCGCCTGCTGGTCGCGGTACGCGTAACACGGGCTCACATGGTGCGCCTCGATCAGCAGCGGCAGGAACGGCTCGCGCCGCCACGCATTGCCGCCGATCGCGAGCGCGCCGAGCGTGTTGCCGTGATAGCTCTGGCGCCGTGCGATGAAATGGCGGCGCTGCGGCTCGCCCTTCTCGACGAAATACTGGCGCGCAAGCTTCAGCGCGGCCTCGACCGCCTCGGAGCCGCCCGACACGAAATACACGTGTTCGAGGCCGGCCGGTGCGGCGGCGACGAGCCGGTCGGCCAGTTCCTCGGCCACGTCGGTCGTGAAGAACGACGTATGTGCGTACGCCAGTTGCTGCGCCTGCCGCTTGATCGCGTCGATCACGCGCGGGTTGCTGTGGCCGAGACACGAAACGGCCGCGCCGCCGCACGCGTCGATATAGCGTTTGCCGGTCGAGTCGATGATCTCGATGCCGTCGCCTGCGACGGCAACGGGCAAGGTGGCGCGCGGAGCGCGATGGAAAACGGTCGTCATGCGTTGCCTCATGGATCAGGACGCGTCGTGCGCGCGCCCGGACGGCACGATGCGCGTCGCGAAACACTGCGCGCCCTGTTGGTGAATGGTGAAATCGATCGATGCCGCACCGATCGCGAACACGGCCGTGGCCAGCGTGTTCTCGTCGTCGGGGTCGGCCGGATCGTCGCGGTAGATCGGCAGCCCTTGCGGCGCGCGATCGCCGAGCACGCGCAGCAGCGCGGCTTCGTCGATTGCGTCGATGCCGGGCGTCAGCGCGTCGACGCGGCGCTGGCGGTCGGCCGACGATTGCGTGACGATCTGCGCTTCCGCGTCGCAGTCGGGGTGCACGAGATGGTTCGCATGCCCCGCGAGCCGCGCGACGTCGATCACCGAACAGCGCGCGACGCTCGCCTCGATGCTCAGCAGCCGCGCATCGCCGGTTGCGCTCAGCGTGTGATGAAAACCGCTTGCACGCGCATGACTACGCAGCACGTCGGCTGCCGCGTCGAGCGACGTCGCATCGAGCACGGCGCGCGCCAGGATCATGCGCGGCACGCCCGCTGCCGGCGTGCGGATCCGCAGGTTGTTGATCGCCTGCGCGATACCCGCGCGGTTCGCGGCAAAGGTATGGCCCGGCAGCGAACCGGGGTAGTAGAAGCTGATGAAGCCGGGCTTGCCCGCCGGTTGCACGTCGACGAGCAGGCAGCGCTCGCGCAGGTACGGATCGCCGTCCTCGTTGTGCGCGATCCAGCGTGTGCCGGCCGCGTCGCGCGCGGCAAGCGTCGTGCAGCCGTCCGGCGCGTTGTGGATCAGCTCGCCGCGGCAGTTCCACAAGAAGATGTCCTCGGCCGGCCAGCCGACACCGGCCGCGATCCCGTCCAGCTCCGCGACGAGACCCGGATACGCGGCCAGCGCGGCCTGCCGCAGCGCGGCGACGAACGGATGGCCGCGCCAGCGGCGCACGGCCTGCCACGCGCGGCTCTGCCGCATGTATTCATCGAATACGGGACGGGCAAGCTCGCCGAGGCGCACGCCGATGTCGAACGGCGCGCCGGCGATGACGGGGGAAAGGGAAAGCGGCATGTCGAGTGAAAGGGTCGAATTCCGGTGGCGTGGAGCGTGCGCCCGGCTGGCGGGCCCCGTCGAATGATGACGGCGCCCCCACCGCCAGTGGATCGCAACACGCGATGATGAATTAGACAATCACGCAACATATGTTGTCAATAGCGGGACCCTGACAACACGCGAGACGGCGTCGATCGCCGACGCGTTACTTCGCTACGCCGCCACCCCGCTCGCCTGATGCGACACGAGCCGCGCATACGCGCCCTGCCGCGCCATCAGGTCCGCATGCCGCCCGGCCTCGATCACGCTGCCGTGCTCCATCACGAGGATCAGGTCGGCATTGCGCACGGTCGACAGCCGGTGCGCGATGATGATCGACGTGCGCTGCGTCATCAGGTCTTCCAGCGCCGCGCGAATCTGCTGCTCGCTGATCGTGTCCAGATGGGACGTCGCTTCGTCGAGAATCAGCACCGGCGCATCCTTCAGGAACGCACGCGCAATCGCGACACGCTGGCGCTGGCCGCCCGACAGTTGCACACCGCGCTCGCCGACGCGCGTCGCGAGCCCGTCCGGCAGCCGCGCGACGAAGTCGCCGAGCGCCGCATGGTCGATCGCGCGCTGCACGTCCGCGTCGGACGCATCGCTCGCGGCGAGCCGGATGTTCGCTTCGAGCGTGTCGTTGAACAGGTAGGTATCCTGCGCAACCAGCGCGATGTGCTGCCGCAGGTCGTCGAGCCGCAAGTCGCGCAGGTCGACGCCGCCGAGCGTCACGCGGCCCTGCTGCGGATCCCAGAAACGCAGCAGCAGGCTCGCGACCGTCGACTTGCCGGCGCCCGACGCACCGACCAGCGCGACCGTGCTGCCGGGCGGCACGTCGAAGCTCACGCGATCGATCGCGGGCACGCTGCGGCCCGGGTACGTGAAGGACGTAGCCTCGAAACGCACCGCCGGATCGGCAGGCATCGCATGCGTGCCGTCCGTCACCGGCACCGGCTCCTTCTCGAGCGCGCGCAAGCGTCGCGTCGACGCGATCGTATCGGCGAGCTGGCGCGCGACCTGGCCGATTTCGGCCACCGGCATGAAGGCGGCCACCGCCACCAGCACCAGCAGCGGCAACGACTCGCTCGGAAACCAGCCGCGCGCGCACAGCAGCGCACCGAGCGCCGCGACGACCAGCCCGCCGAGCCCGCTCGCGATTTCCAGCGCGGCGCTTTGCGCCGACAGATCGTCGAGCAGCGTTGCGCGCTGCTTGCGGTACGCATCGACTTCGGCCACGAACGCTGCGCGCCGGCGCCCGACGGCCTGGAACGCGGTCAGCTCCGCGAGCCCCTGGATCGTTTCGGTCAGGTGCGCGCCGAGCTGGCCGAGCGCTTCGCGCGCGCCGGTGCCGAGCCGGTCGACATCGCGCCGCGCGAGCACCGGCGCGAGCCCGGCCCACGACAGGAACGGCAGCAGCACGAGCGCGAGCGGCCACGCGACCGACGCGAGCAGCACCAGCACGGCGGCCGGCACGAGCACCGCGACGAATGCGGGCGCCAGCGTGTGCGCATAGAAATACTCGACGGTCTCGACGTCCTGCGTCGCAAGCGACACGAGATCGCCGGAGCGGCGGCGCAGCAGCCCGGCCGGCGCGAGGCGTTCGAGCGTCGCGAACAGCGCGATGCGCATTTCCGCGAGCAGCCGGTACGCCATGTCGTGCGCGAGCCACGATTCGAGCCAGTGCAGCACGGCCGCTACCGGCGCGATCACCAGCAGCGCGGTGACGAGCGCCGGGCTCACGTGGCCGCCCGGCACCGCACCGACCACCCGCGCGCCGATCACGCCGACGCCGATGAACGCGAGCACGCGGCCGATTCCGAACAGCACCGTCAGCACGACCTTGCCCGTCCACGGGCGCACGAAGCGCAGCAGCGTCCGCAGGGTTTCCGGCCAGCCGATCTCCGCCGCATCGTCGTTCAACGGCCGCACCTGCGGGCCCGACGACGCGCGCGCGGTCGCGCCGGCCGGTGCCGCCACGCCGACCGATTCGGCGACCGCTTCCAGTTGCGGCCCCATCAGCCGGCGATACGGGCCGTCGCGCGCGATCAGCGCCGCGTGCGTGCCCTCGTCGACCACCTGCCCCTGGTCGAGCACCAGGATGCGGTCGGCGCCGATCACGCTGGACAGCCGGTGCGCGAGCACGAGCGTGGTTCGCCCGCGCGTGAGCCGGTCGAGCGCCTGCTGGATCAGCGCTTCGTTCTCCGCGTCGACCGACGACAGCGCCTCGTCGAGCAGCAGGATCGGCGCATCGCGCAGCAGCGCGCGGGCAATCGCGACACGCTGGCGCTGGCCGCCCGACAACATCAGCCCGCGTTCGCCGATGCGCGTCGCGTAGCCGTCGGGGAGCGCCGAGATGAAATCGTGTGCGTTGGCCGCGCGCGCGGCGGCGATCATGTCCGCGTCGCTCGCGTCGGGGCGGCCGAGCCGCAGGTTGTCGGCCACGCTGCCGTCGAACAGCGTCGCATCCTGCGCGACGACCGCGATCATCTCGCGCACCTGGCCGGCGTCGAGCGTGCGCACGTCGTGGCCGCCGATGCGGATCGCGCCGCCCTGCGCATCGTGCTGGCGCAGCAGCAGGCGCACGATGGTCGACTTGCCCGCGCCGCTCGGCCCGACGATGGCCACCGTTTCGCCCTCGCGAACCGAGAAGCTCAGCGCCGCATGCGCGTCCGCGCGGCGCCCCGGATACGCGAAGCTGACGGCGTCGAACGCGATCTCCGGCCGCAGGCCCGTGACGCGCGGCGCATCGGTGGAAGGCGCATGACTCTCCGCGTCGAGCAGCGCGTGGATCGCATTCGCCGCCGACTGGCCGATCATCCCCTGGTGCAGCACGGCACGCAGGTCGCGCAGCGGCCGGAAGATTTCGCTGCCGGCCATCAGCACGATCAGCAGCGCCTCGAGGCTCATGTCGCCGTGCCGCACGCGCCACGCGCCGACCGCGATCGCGGCGGCCGCGCCGAGGCCGGTGCCGAGATCGGTGAAGAGCCGCGTCAGCAGGCCGAGCGCGAGCACCCAGAACGTGCTGTCGGACAGCGCGCGCGCCTTCGCGGCCAGCTTCGCGCCGAATGCCGTGCCTTGCCCGAACGCCTTCAGCGTCGGCAGGCCTTGCACCGCGTCGAGGAACTCCTCGCCGAACGCCTTGAACGCCGCCGAGCGTGCGAGTGCCGCGCGCTTGTCGGCGCGATGCACGAGTTGCGGCAGCGCGAGCGTGACGAGCGCCGCGACCAGCAGGATCGCGGCCGTCGGCACGTCCCACCATGCGAGCACCGCGAAGATCATCACCGGCGCGCACGCGGCGATCACGAGCTGCGGCAAATAGGTGCCGAAAAAGGTCTGCAATTGCTCGACGCCGTCGACGACGGACAGCATCACGCCGCCCGTGCGTTCGCCGCTGAACCACGCAGGGCCGAGTGCGGCGATCCGGTCGAACAGCCGCGCGCGCAGCGTGGCCTGCACGCGCCCGGCCGTGTGCTGCGCGAGCACCGTGCGGCGATGGTCGAGCCACGCGCGCAGCAGCACGCAGGCCGCCGTTGCAACGACGGCTTCGCCGATGCTGCGTGCCGGCGCGCCGGAAAAAACCAGTGCCAGCACGCGGCCGAGAAAGACGAAACGCAGGATCCCGACACCCATTGCGAGCAGGCCGAGCGCGACGGCCGCGGCCACCCGCCAGCGCAGCCCCGCCATCATTGCCCATAGTCGTCGGTCGAAATACATGAAGCCCTCCGGTGGTGTCCGATGATGTTTTTCTTGACCGGATCGAGGCTACCCGCGCGGCGCGTGCGCGGCAAAAGATGATTTTTCAACGGGTGTTGAGTCAACTACAATACCCCGCATGTCGCACCTCCCTCCCCTCAGCGCATTGCGAGCTTTCGAGGCGGCCGTCCGCCTCGGCGGATTCGCGCGCGCGGCGGCGGAGCTGAACGTGTCGACGAGTGCGGTCAGTCACCAGATTCGCGCGCTCGAGGAATCGCTCGGCGCACGGCTGCTCGAACGCAGCACGGGGCTCGGCGGCATCAGTCTCACGCCGGCCGGCGCACGCCTGCTGCCGGCTGTCAGCGATGCGCTGTCGCGGCTCACCGACGCCTGTGCCGAGATTCGCGGCACCGCGCAACGGCTCACCGTGTCCGCCAACGCGCCGTTTTCGGCGATGTGGCTCGCCCGCCGCCTCGCGGAATTCTCGTCGCTTCATCCCGACACGCCGCTGCATGCCGTCGTGCTCGACGACGAACCGGATTTCGCGCGCAGCGGCGTCGATCTGGCGATCGTGCACGTGTCCGCGCACCGGCTGCAGGCCGACGACGACATCCTGCTGCAGGAAACGGTGTTCCCGGTATGCAGCCCCGACCTGCATCCGTATGCCTCCGTGAACGTGTGCCGCTCCCGGCTGCTGCAGGAGATGCACGAGCACAGCCCCGAGATCGACTGGCGCAACTGGTCCACGGAGTTCGGCCTGCCGGGCGACTTCGAGACGAAGATCGTCCGCTACAGCAGTTTCAGCCAGGTCATCGGCGCGGCGGTCGGCGGCGCGGGCATCGCGCTCGGGCGCGCGCCGCTGATCGAGCCCGAGCTGCGCAGCGGGCGCCTCGTGCCGCTGAGGCCCGGCCTCGAACGCGCCGCGTCGTGGCGCTTCGTGCTGCGCCGCAACCCGTCGACGCGGCACCGGCTGCTCGATCCATTGATCGCGTTCCTGCGCCGCGAAGCGGAAGCAGCGCCGATCGCGGGCCCGATCGTTGCGCCCGCATCCAACGACAGCCGCGTGCGCGGCACGGGCGGCGCGACCGGCAAGTAACGCGCCGGCCTCGCCCGCATGCACCGCTTACGGCGCAGCGAAGAACAACGCGACCACGCACGCCATCCCGCCGAACCACACGAGCGAACGCAGCGACGCCCAGTTCAGCAGGTACATCAGCATGTAGACGACGCGGATCGCGACGAACGCCATCGCCAGCTGGTCGACGCGATGCACGTTCGCACCGTTGTGCCATGCCACCACCAGCGCGGCCGTGAACAGCGCAAGCGCCTCCCACCCGTTCTGGTGCGCGGCCTGCGCGCGGGCGCGCCAGCCGTCGAGTTTCGCCAGGTAGTCGCGCGGCGCGCGGTTGTCGTAGCCCTTGCGGGCCTTCGCGAGAAACGTCATCGAGAACGGCAACAGCGCCACGATGAACAGGCACAGCTGGGACGTCGTCATCAAAAGTCTCCTCCTTTATGATTACATTGATCAATGACAAGATCACCGAGAGCTTAGCATTGCGTCGTGCTGTTCGCGCACCGGTTTTCTAGACGGGAGACTCGGCTGCACGGCCCGCCGGCAGCCGCGACACGACGGGTTCGACACCAAAATTTCCACCAAATCGTCGACAAAAACGTTAATTAAAACTGGTCGAACACCAATAAGATAGCGTTCAACACTGGCCCGGCGCGTTGTCGCGCCAGGCCGCCGAACCCGCGCCGCCGCGCGCGCCGTACGACATCCGATCCGAGACATCGCCATGCCCCGTCCCATCGTCGCCCATATCCGCCCTGACGCCGTCCGCCACAACCTCGACTTCATCCGCCGCACCGCCGCACAATCACGCGTGTGGGCCGTGATCAAGGCCAATGCGTACGGTCACGGCATCGAGCGGATCTACCCGGGCCTCGCCGCCGCCGACGGCATCGCGCTGCTCGATCTCGACGAAGCCGTGCGCGTGCGCGAACTCGGCTGGGACAAGCCCGTGCTGCTGCTCGAAGGGATCTTCGAGCCGGCCGACGTCGAGCTGGCCGATCGTCACCGCCTGACGGTGGCCGTGCACTGCGACGAGCAGCTCGACCTGCTGATCGCGGCGAAGCCGCAGCAGCCGATCGACATCCAGCTCAAGATGAACTCCGGGATGAACCGGCTCGGCTTCCGCCCCGCCGTTTTCCGTGCCGCGTGGGAGCGCGCGGCGAGCGCGCCGTCGATCGGCAAGATCACGCTGATGATGCATTTCGCGAACGCCGACGAAGGCGAAGTCGACTGGCAGCTCGACCAGTTCGATGCAACCACCGCGGGGATTCCGGGCGAGCGCTCGACGTCGAATTCGGCCGCCGTGCTGTGGCATCCGCGGGCGCACCGCGACTGGGTGCGGCCCGGCACGATCCTGTACGGTGCATCGCCGACGGGAGCGGCGCGGGATATCGCCGATACGCCGCTGATGGCCGCGATGTCGCTGACGAGCAAGATCATCGGTGTGCAGACGCTGTCGCCGGAAGAGACCGTCGGCTACGGCCGCCGCTTCACGGCCGACCGGCCGATGCGGATCGGCGTCGTCGCGTGCGGCTATGCGGACGGCTATCCGCGCCACGCACCGACCGGCACGCCGATCGCGGTGAACGGCGTGATGACGCGCGTCGTCGGCCGCGTGTCGATGGACATGCTGACCGTCGACCTGACGCCGTGCCCGAACGCGGGCATCGGGTCGAGCGTCGAGCTGTGGGGCGACCAGGTGAAGGTGGATGAGGTGGCGGAAGCCAGCGGCACGATCGGCTACGAGCTGATGTGCGCACTCGCGCGCCGTGTGCCGGTCGTGATCGTGCCGCCGGGCGCGTCGAGCGCGCAGCCGACGCTGCGGACCGGGAGCTACGGGCGCTGACCGGCTCGGATGCGGTGGCGCACGCTGTTGCGTCGCCTGACGTGCGCTTCGGTTGCGGGTCGCCTCGGGCGGCCCGTTTGCTTTCCCGTGCGAACGAAAGGCGTGGGTGACGGCCCTTCCGCTTCGCTCGCCACGCTCCGCCAGTGGCTCGCTACGAACGCCACGTCGGCTTGCGCTTCTCGAGGAACGCGTCGATCCCTTCGCCTGCATCCTCCTCCATCATGTTGCGCGCCATCACGTCGCCCGCATACGCATAGGCTTCGTCGAGCGGCAACTCGCGCTGGTGATAGAACATCTGCTTGCCATATCGCACCGCGGCCGGGCTCTTCGCGACGATCTCCGCGACCTTGCGCGCGACGGCCGCGTCGAGCGCATCTTCGGGCACGGCCTCGTTGACGAGCCCCCACGCGGCGGCCGTCGCCGCGTCGACGAAGCGCCCGGTCACGAGCATGTCGAATGCGCGCTTCGCCGTGACGTTGCGGCTCAACGCCACGGCCGGCGTCGAACAGAACAGCCCGACGTTGATGCCCGATACCGCGAAGCGCGCGGTATCGGCCGCGATCGCCAGATCGCACGCGGCGACGAGCTGGCAGCCGGCCGCCGTCGCGATGCCGTGCACGCGCGCGATCACCGGCACCGGCAACGCGCGCATCGCGAGCATCACGCGGCTGCACTGCGCAAACAGCGTGCGGTAGTCATCGAGTTCGGGCTGGCTGCGCATCTGCCGCAGGTCGTGGCCCGCGCAGAACGCCTTGCCTTCCGCGGCCAGCACGACGCAGCGCACGTGCGGATCGGCCGCCAGCGACTCGAACGCATCGTGCAGGCTCGCGAGCATCGCCTCGGACAGTGCATTGAATTGCTGCGGACGGTTCAGCCGCAGCGTGACGACGCCGTCGTGCGCGTCGCGCAACAGGATCGGCTCGGCAGTCTCTTGATCGGATTTCATGATGTTCCGCTCGATGGGGTTCGGCAGGATTCGATGCGGCGCGAACGCGCGGCGATGATGCATGCGCGTTCACGGCACCGTGGTGATGAAATGCTCCTCCACATTCCGTGCGACGTCCAGTCGTGGTGCAGCGGGCTCGCACGGTCACGTCCGCTTGCGCCCCCGGCGCCACGCGCGCACGCCCGAGCGCAGTTGACTGGCGCCGGCGACGAAAAAGACGGCGCCCATCCCGCCGAAGGTCAGTACGCCCCCCCAGATCGCGCCGAACGTATTCATCCGCGCCGTCATATGGGGCGCATCGGGTGCGTAGCGCACCTCGACCGTCGCGCCCTCCTCCACGCTGACCTCGCCGCCCTGCGGGTATTCGACGTGCTCGCCCGCGAGCGTCGTGAATGCGATCTCCGGATGATGCGGGCCCGCGTTCAGCTTGATGACGCGCCCCGGCACGACGACGGACGTCCGCAGGAATTCGCGCGTCGACTGCGCGTACAGGGCAGTGCCGATCAGCAGGCACGTCCCCACGACGGTAAAAACGACGCCCTTCGCGATCAGCGTTTCCGTCTGCGGCGCGTCGGTGCGTCCGGATCCGGACACCATTCCATTCATCTCAAGGACGCGACTGATGGAACGACACGTCGATCTTCGACGGCGTCGTGCAGCGGCACATCACGCCGTGCCCCGTTTCGTCGGTCAAGCGCTCATACGGGCCGTTGCATGCGCCGCGCACGCGCGCCGCCCGATCGATCCTGATTGTCATGGGAAGGTGTCCCGTTCCTGATTGTCGTGGATGCCGGGCGTGCTGCGCAGGTCGCGCAGACACGCCGCCCTCGGCATCCGGCAGGATACGGAGATCGCGGCGCGCTGTAAATTGCGCGCGCGTCCCTTCAGCCACGCCGCGCGATTACCCGCCGCTCGCGACGCGCGCGATCGTCTGCGTCGTCGCCGGGCAAATGCTCGCGTCGCGGCTGATCGACCGCTACGGGCTGATGGGGCTCGCGCAGCGGCTCGCGACATCCGGCCGCATCGCGGGCGTCGCGCTGATCTTCGCGGGGATGATCGTCACGCAATGGCAGACGCCCGCGCCATGCGTGCCGGCCGCGACCGGCGACGCGGCGGCCGCGCAACCCGAACCGCAGCGCTGAGTGCGCGGGCTGGTGCGCCGCATCCCGACGGGGGTCAGCCCGCGAGCTTCTTCAGCGCGTCGAGCACCGCGTCGCCCTTGAACGGCTTCACGATCCAGCCCTTCACGCCGGCGGCCTTGCCGCGCTCCTTCATCGCCGGGCTGCTTTCGGTCGTCAGCATCACGACGTTGACCGTCGAGTTCGCCAGTTCGCCGCGGATCTTCTCGACCATCGTCAGGCCGTCCATGTTCGGCATGTTCACGTCGCTGATCACGAGGCGCACGCCGGGCGTCGCTTTGAGCTTCGCGAGCCCGTCCTTGCCGTCGACGGCCGTCGCGACGTCGAGCCCGTGATTGCGCAGGAAGCCCGCGACCTCGTCGCGCACCGTGCCCGAATCGTCGACCACCAGAATCTTTGCCATGTCGTCTTCCCCTTCCTTTCCTTGTTGCTGACTTCAGTCTTCAAAACAGTTCGAGTTCGCCTGATTCGACCATCGGCCCCACGTCCCGCACCGATTCGCGGAAATCCTCCGGTGACCAGCTCAGGCTGAACACGAAGCGCTGGTCGAGGCATACGGAGCGCCCCGATGCCGGATCGGTCATCCGGTACTTGAAGCAGAGCTGCGGGCAGTCGCCGCCGAACGAAATGAACTTCTGCTTGTGATTGACGACGAGCGGCACCTGCACCGGATGGCGCGCCAGCGCCTCGGCGTCGCCGAGATAGCGGTTCTTGAACGCGCCCCACACGAGGTTGGTCAGCTCGCCGAGCACGCTGTTCACGTCGCGGAAATCCGGCGCGCGGCCGTCGTTGCGCGTGCCGCCGAGCATGTCGAGCAGCGGCTGCTCGCTCGTCTGCAACAGCATGTAGCCGCGGCACCACGCGCTTTCGAGCGCGATCAGGCTGAACACTTCGCCGAAGATGATCTGGTCGCGCACGATGCACGGCGTTTCGTGCTCGATCGTCATGCCCGGGAACAGGCTGTCGATGCGCGCCTCGGTGATCTCCGAGATGCCGCGCACGAGCGCGTTCGGGTAGTCGCGGCCGAACAGGTATTCGTCGATCGCGCGCTTGAGCGGCGTCATGTCGTCCGCGACGTAGGCCGCGCATGCGACGCGCGCAAGCGCCTCCGGCAGCCCGTCGCGCGAGGCGAGCGATTCGCGGCGCAGGATGATCGGCAATTCGGGGCGCAGCGCATCGATCTGCGTCGCAATGATCGCGCTCTCGGCCGGCGAACCGCCGTAATCCTCGGCCAGCAGGATCGCGCCGAGGTCGATGTTCGAGCGCAGCACCTTCAGCAACCGGCTGCGCCGCACGGTCAGGCCGACCAGGTTGTGCTCGTCGCAGAAACGCTTGATCGCGTCGGCGTGCGCGCGACTGTCGTCGAGTACGAGCACCTTGCTGACGGGTTTGTCCAGGGTCATCTCAAGGGTTCCTCATGGTCGGTCAGGGTCGGTCAGAACAGCTCGAGCTCGCCGCCGGTATCCACCGTGGCCGTCTCCGGCACGTGGAAATCGACCGGCGCGTTCGCGCACACGCACAACGTCGCGCCGATCCGCACGTCGCCATCGAGCGTCAGGTCGTAGGCCGCCACGTAATCGGGCGAGAGCGCGTGCATGAAGTCGATGCTCGCGCCGCTCAGCAGGTAAGGCGTCGACATCCCGAGGTCGGGAAACGACGCGGTCAGCGCCTGGTTGATCGCGCCGCAACCCAGGTTCGCGACTTCCATGAACGCGTCGGTCAACGGTCGCTGGCTGTTCGTGCCCGCCGTCGCGCCGGCGAAATGGCGGCGCGTCGCGTCGTCGTCGCTGAAGCGCAGCGCGAGCAGCAGGCGGAAATGCAGTGCGGAGATCGTCAGTACAACCACATGTTCGGGTGCGTGCGGCTTCGATCGCGACTTCGCGTGCGCGCGATCCGGCGCGTCGTGTTCGTGCCCGGCTCGCGGCCGGATGTCGCACGCACCGCCTGCCGCGAGCCGCGTGCGCGCGGCATCGAAAAAGATCCGTTCGAACCCGGCCCTCGCCTGCGCACTGATCACGCGGATTCTCCCTCGATCCGCGCGTGCAACTGCCCGGCCAGCGTCTCGACGGTCGCGAGCGCGGCCGTGATCATCTTGCCGCCGGCCTGGATGTCCTGGAACGTCGCGGCCGTCACGAGATCGTTGCGGTTCAGGCTGTCGCGATAGCTGTTCGACAGTTCCTGCGAGCGCGCGGCCAGCCCGCGCACCTCGCTCGCGACGATCGAGAAACCGCGCCCGGCCGTGCCGGCGCGCGCGGCCTCGATCGACGCGTTCAGCGACACGATCGACACGTGCGCGACGATCGCCGACAGCTCCAGGTTCTTCGCGCGCATGTCCTGGTTCTGCGTGGTCAGCGAGATCATCTGCTCGTGCCAGCGCTCGAAGGTGCCGGCGAGCCCGCGCAGGCGCGCGGCTTCGTCGGCGATCTTCATTGCGTGCTGCGCGAGCGCCGCTCGATCGGCCGACAGCGCCTGCATCGCGTCGCGCTGCGAGCCGGCGGCGGACGTCTCGCGCGCCACCGCATCCTCGAGCTGCGCCTCGCGCTGCGCCCATGCGTCGGCCGCCTCCGCATGCGCCGACGCCGCGTCGGCGACGCGCGCATCGGCTGCGTCGAGCGCGCCGCGCAACTGCGCCGTATCGCGCTCATGCGCCGCGACAAGCCGCTTGCGCGTCACGCGAAACACGACCGCCGCCACGATCGCGACGACGACACCGCCCGCCAGTGCAGCGGCCACCTGGATCATCCACGCCTGCCCGATCACGTCGTCACTCCGCCGCGCCGATGTCCGCGCTGCGTGCACGCTCGTGCACGACGCCCTGGGCGGCGCCGTCGGCCGCGAAGCGGGCCGACAGCGTCACGATCGTCTCGAACGCGCGATACGGCGCGCCGACGCGGTCGTCGGTGAAGCGCAGCGCGATATCGCCGCCGTCGCGCTTCAGGAAGTTGCGCACCGCGTCCATGCCGACGCCGCGCCCCGACACTTCGGTTACCGTGCTCGCGGTCGAGAAACCCGGCCGGAAGATCAGCTCGGCCACCGCGTCGTCGGACAGCGCCGCGTCGTGGCCGGCATCGATCCAGCCGCGCTCGCGCGCGATGCCGCGGATCCGGTCGAGCGCGAGGCCGCGGCCGTCGTCGCTCAGCACGAACCACAGCTCGCCGCCGCCCACGCCGACCGCGATGTCGATCGTGCCGGACGCTGCCTTGCCGGCCGCGCGCCGCTCGTCGGACGATTCGATCCCGTGGTCCATCGAATTGCGCAGCAGGTGCATGAACACGTTCTTCAGCGTCGCGGCGATTTCGCTGCGCACGCGGTGGCCGTGGCTGTCGATATGCACGACCGGCGCCGGCTTGCCGAGTTCGGCCGCGAGCGACGGCAGCGACTCGATCACGCCGCCGAGCGCATCGCCGATGCCCTGCGTGCCGAGCTGGCTCAGCATGCGGCGCACGGCGTCGCGCGCCGCGTGCCAGTCGGACGCGTTCGCCGGATCGGCGCCGTCGAGCACGCGCAGGCTCTCGCTGATGTGCGCGCGCTCGACCATCAGGAAGTCGGCGCCCTGCACCGCCTCGCCGCTGCGGCCGAGCGTGACCGCGTTGATCGTCGCGTAGTGCTCGACCGCGTCGCGCACGCGGGCCAGGTCGTCCATCAGTGCGTCGCGGTTCCACTCCGGGCCGCCGTCCGCGCGGCGCAGCGAGTCATACGCCTGCTCCGCTTCGTGGACGATGTTGGTCAGGTGCTGGAGGCTGTACGTGCGCGCATTGCCCTTGATCGTGTGCATGTTGCGGAACAGCGCCGCGACGATCGAGTGATCGGCGCGCTCGTGCTGGCGGATCATCCGCTCGTTCTCGCTGAGGAAGCCCTTTGCGCTGTGCACGAAGTCGTGGAACTTGTCCTGGCTGATCGACAGAATCTCACCGATCATCTCGAGGCGGCGCTGCTGCTCGCCGGCCTGCGCGGTCAGCTCGCGAATCTCGGTCACGTCGCGCACGCACAGCATCAGGCGCACGACCGTGTCGGTCTCGTCGGTGATCGCCGACCAGCTCAGGTCGAGCCACTTGTCGCGGCCGTCCGGCATCCGCTTCGCGACTTCGTTCACGAGCAGGTGCTCGTTGAACGCGAAGTTCATGCTGTCTTCGCCGAGGCATGCGTGCACGGCCGCGTCGACCTGCGAGCGGGCGTCCGAACCGATGTTCGAGTCGTCGAACACGAGCGCCATCAGGTCGCGGCCGGCGATATCGTTCGTCTCGAAGATGGTCTCGAGGTACGCCGAATACTCCGCATGCACGACGCCGCCTTCGACGACGGTCAGGATCCCCTGCTGCATGTTCTGCAGCATCGCCTGGATGTCGGCCGTCTTCTGCTTGAGCTGCGCCGAGTTCTCCTGGATCTTCTCGATCATCCCGTTGAACGCGACGATCGAATGGCCGATTTCGTCCATCCGGCCCACCGGCACGCGACGCGTGAAATCCTGGCTCGTCGCGATCTCGCTCATCGCCGTCTGCATCCCGATCAGCGGGCGGGTGATCTGGCGATACAGCAGCAGGCCGAGTGCGGTCAGCAGCACGATCACCGTGCCGGCGACGCCCGCGATCGCCGTCGCCGTGGTCGACAGCATCCCGTTCAGCGCGCTGATCGCGTCGTCCTTCTGGCGGTTCTTCTCGACGCGCAACGTATCGACGATGCTTTCGAGTTCGTCGCGATACTGCGCGACGTTCGCGAACAGGTACGCCTGCGCCATCTCGGGCTTGCCGTCGGCCTTCATCTTCACGGTGTCGTCGATCGCCGCGAAATAGTTCGTGGCGCTCTCCTTCGCCTGCGAGACGAGCCCGACCTGCGCCTGGCCGACCGCCGACTTCGCCTGCACGTCGAGCGCGGCGCGCAGCGCGCCCTGCTTCGCCTTCAGCTCGTCGCGCGCCTGCGCGGCGGTGTTCGCGTCGGGCGCATAGATGAGCGTCATCGTCGCGATCTGGATGTTCTTCACATCGGCGACGAGATCCGCGGACGCGAGCGCGCTCGGCACGATTCCCTGGGTGACCTGGCGTACCTCGGACGCGCTCTTGCGGGTCTGGTACACGGCATAGATGCCGATCGCGGACAGCGCGAAGAACGTCAGGACGACTAGCAGCGTAATGCGATGACGAATGGTCATGAGTACAGCTCCCCGCAGCGATCCGGCTTCGATCGCCGTTTGGTCTATTGAAAGAATGTGAGCGCCGAATTATCGGGGATGGTGTATGACGCTCCGATGACCGGAAATCAATCATTCATTGATGAAAACGAAATGAATAATTGCGACGAAAGCGCCCTAAAGTATTGCCGGGATCTGCCGTTAACCTCATGCCACAAGGCTTCGATCAACGATCCTGGGCGGCCCGAAAATGCCAGCTTCGGATATTTTATTTTTATTTATTTAATCCGCTTATTAACGGCAATCAGGCTTTCGTAAAACGTTTGCGCATTATCGGCGAATTCAGTCGAATTCGCGATTCTTTATTGCCGGGGCGTGATTCCACGGACTCCACGGACGGATGAAAACGATTCCGCCCGCCCCGGGGCCGACGATGCGATGGACTGCATCGTCGGCCCCGGGGCGGGCGGGAGCGACTCACGACCGGTCAGTGGCTGCTGGCGCGCGTCGCCCCCAGCCCCGTTTCCGAACGTACCTGCTGCGCGGCGAACGCGCCCTTCTCCGCCTTCGCGCGCAGGCTCGTGTCGAGGACCGAGAACAGCCACACGCCGACGAAGCCGATCGTCATCGAGAACAACGCGGGCGACGTGTACGGGAACCACGCCGAACCCTTCGGATAACCGAGCGTCGCTTCCCACACCGACGGTGACACGATCGTCAGCCCCACCGACGAGACCAGCCCGAGGAAGCCGCCGATGACCGCGCCACGCGTGGTGCACCCCTTCCACATCATCGACAGGAACAGCACCGGGAAATTGGCCGATGCCGCCACGGCAAACGCCAGCGACACCATGAACGCGACGTTCTGCTTCTCGAACGCGATGCCCAGCAGCACGGCGATCACGCCGAGCACCAGCGTCGTGATGCGCGACACCTTCAGCTCGTCGGCACTGTTCGCCTTGCCGTTCTTGAAAACGGTGGCGTAGAGATCGTGCGACACCGCGGACGCACCCGACAGCGTGAGCCCGGCCACCACCGCCAGGATCGTCGCGAACGCCACGGCCGAGATGAAGCCGTAGAACACGTCGCCGCCCACCGTCTTGGCCACCAGCACCGCGGCCATGTTGGCCGTGCCCGCGCCGCCCTTGATCACGCCCTTGGCCACGTCGGCCAGTTCCGGATTGGTCAGCACCAGCGTGATCGCACCGAAGCCGATGATGAAGATCAGCACGTAGAAGTAGCCGATCCAGGTCGTTGCCCAGAACACGGATTTACGCGCTTCCTTCGCATCCGGCACCGTGAAGAAGCGCATCAGGATGTGCGGCAGGCCGGCGGTGCCGAACATCAGCGCCATGCCGAACGAGATGGCCGAGATCGGATCCTTGATGAACCCGCCCGGCGACATCACCGACAGCCCGATACGGGTCGCGTCGTCCGGCGCCTTGCCGGCGTTCGCGGCGATCGCGGTCTTGACTTCGACGGCATGAGCGAACAGCGCCTCCGGGCTGAAACCGTACTGCGCGAGCACCATGATCGCCATGAACGTCACGCCCGCGAGCAGCATGCACGCCTTGATGATCTGCACCCAGGTGGTGGCCGTCATGCCGCCGAACAGCACGTAGACCATCATCAGCGCGCCGACGATCACGACCGCCATCCAGTAGTCGAGACCGAACAGCAGCTTGATGAGCTGCCCCGCGCCCACCATCTGCGCGATCAGGTAGAACGCCACCACCACCAGCGTGCCGATCGCGGCGAAACTGCGGATCGGCCCCTGCTCGAAGCGATAGCCCGCGACGTCGGCGAAGGTGAACTTGCCGAGGTTGCGCAACCGCTCGGCCATCAGGAACGTGATGATCGGCCAGCCGACCAGGAAGCCGATCGAGTAGATCAGGCCGTCGTAGCCCGACGTCATCACCGCCGCGGAAATGCCGAGGAAGGATGCGGCCGACATGTAGTCGCCCGAGATCGCCAGGCCGTTCTGAAAGCCGGTAATGCCGCCGCCGGCCGTGTAGAAATCCGCCGCGGAACGCGTGCGCGACGCCGCCCACTTGGTGATCCACAACGTCCCGGCCACGAACAGCGCGAACAGGACGATGGCCGTGGTGTTGGTGGCCTGCTTGGCGGTCTGCCCGACATCGCCGCCGCCCGCGAAGGCCGCGCCGCACACACCCACGGCCAGCAACGCGACCAGCGTCATCGAAAGTGTCTTCTTCATTGGGCGACATCCTGCAGGATGTCCTGCGTCAGTTGATCGTATTCGTGGTTCGCGCGGCGCACATAGATGCCGGTGATGACGACGGTGAACACGATCACCGCCATGCCCACCGGTACGCCGACACTCGTCACGCCGGTGCTCACCGGCTTCGCGAGGAACGACTTGTCGAATGCGATCAGTGCGATGTAGCCGTAGTACACGATCAGCATCAGCACGGTCAGGCAGATGCCGAGCGTGTTGCGCCGCCGCTTGAGCTGCGCATACTTCGGATGCGCTTCGATCTTTTTCACCAACCCATCATGCATCGCCTGTCTCCTGGTTTGCTTTTTGAATGAGTGTGGCGATTCTGAAGAGCGAAGCTGACTGCGGGCTTACTCGGTCTTTCGTGTGCGCGCTATGGTTTTCCCTAGCGGCAGGGGGCGCTGCCGCACGCGGGGCACTGGATGCGTGTGCGGGGCGCGCTGCAACGGCGATGCGGTTCAGCGTAGCGATACGCGTTAGTCAGGACGCAATTTTTCGATAGTCCTCAATAAACGGACATTTCCGCGCAAGGACAGTCACTCGCATCGATCGATGCGACCTGAACGCGATCAGTTTTCACGCGCGTCGGCGAGCCAATCCTCGACCTGAAGCCCCGGGACTCGCGCAAACTCGCGCACGTTATGCGTGACGAGCACCAGACGCCGAGCGCGTGCCTGCCCTGCGATCAACGCATCGTACGGACCGATCGGGGTGCCCGCCGCGGTCAGATGCGCACGAATCTCGCCGGCGTGCTGAGCATCTTCGACATCGAACGACACCCCCTCGAACTGAAGTGCCTCGACACGTGCCACGTTCGCAGCCGCTCTCTGGCTCTTGTAGGCGCCGTAATAGAGTTCATGCGCGACGATCGCCGGCATGCCGAAATCGGCTGGCTGATACATGCGGAGCCGGGCCAGCATGGCCGGCTCGCCTTTCAGGATGGCGATTACCGCGTTGGTATCCAGCAGAAATTTCATTCAAAGACGTCCAGATCCGGTCGCTCCTGAGCGGCAGGCTCGGTCGTGGCGGCGGCTTCGAAATCGGCGTCCACCGGGCCGATCAGCGGCGTGAGCCAGGCCCAGTCTTGCGGCACCGGCTCGAGAATCACGGATGAACCGTGGCGACGAATCCGGACCTCGGTCGTGTCGAAGCGGAAATCCTTCGGCAGACGGACAGCCTGCGATCCGCCATGCTTGAAAATCTTGGCAGTATCCATCCTCGCCCCTCGTGTATCTACGAAATGTATCTATTTTAGCCATTCCGTGCGCCGATGACGAGTCGCCCGATCGGTATATGAACAACGAGCAACAGGGCGTCGCGGAACGCCCGATTCATTCCCAACAGGAAACAATCAATCGCACGCCGGCGATTCACGTCGCCGCCCGGACGCCCTAGACTGTCGCATCGCTCCCCTTTCCGGACCCCACGCAATGACCGACGTCCTGCCGCTGACCACCGATCCCGAGTCGGGCCTCCAGTACCGGCTGCGCCCGGCCGCCGGCCGCCCCGCTGCCCGCCTGTTGCTGCTGCATGGCGTCGGCGGCAACGAAACCAACTTGCTGAACCTGGCCGACGTCATCGATCCGCGCATCGAGATCGCGTTCCTGCGCGCCCCGCTCGCGTTCGGGCCCGACCAGCATGCGTGGTTTCCGGTGCGCTTCGGCCCGAACGGCCCCGAAATCGACGCGGCCCGCGCGGACGCGAGCCGACTCAAGCTGATCACGCTGCTCCGCAGCTTCCGTGGCAACGATGACGCGGGCGCCGCGCTGCCGACCGTGATCGCCGGCTTCAGCCAGGGCGGCATCATGAGCGCGAGCGTCGGCCTCACGTCGCCGCAGGACGTCACCGCATTCGCAGTGCTGTGCGGGCGCATCCTGCCCGAAATCGATCCGCTGATCGCGCCGCGCGATGCCCTTCGCCCGCTCCACGCGCTGATCGTGCACGGCCGCGCCGACGATAAGCTGCCCGTCGCGTGGGCCGACACCGCCGACGCGAAACTCACGGCGCTCGGCGTCGCGCACGATACGCGGCTGTACGCGGCCGGCCACGAGCTGACCGCGGAGATGGCTCGCGATTTCGGCCGATGGGTCGGCGAACGAGCCGGTTTGAACTGACCTTAGCGGCGCGCCGGGCCGCCGGCCTCGAACGACTCGGCGCGCCCGGCTCATACCGTCTTCAGGCGCCCCGCGCCGAATCGGCGACCGCCCGCGTGGCCGCCGACACCCGCGCATCCGCCGCCTGCTCCCGCGCGGCGCCGCGCTTCGCCAGCTTCCAGCCGACCACCAGGGCGAGCACGACGACCGGAATCGTCGCGATGGTCCACGTGCCGCCCGGATAGTCGAACGCCATCAGCACCAGCACGCCGACGAGGAAGGCCAGCGTGAGCCACGACGTGAACGGCGCGCCGGGCATCCGGAACGACACGGCCTTCAGCTCGCCGCGATCGACCGCGCGACGGAACAGGATCTGGCACATGACGATGAAGCCCCACGTCGTGATGATCCCGAGCGACGCCATGTTCAGCACGATCTCGAACGCCTGCGCCGGCACGATGTAGTTCAGCGGCACGCCGATCGCATTGATCGCGACCGTGATCAGGATCCCGCCGTACGGCACGCCGCGCGCGTTCATCCGCGACACGAAGCGCGGCGCCGATCCGCCCATCGCGAGCGAGCGCAGCACGCGCCCGGTCGAATAGAGGCCGGAGTTCAGGCTCGACAGCGCGGCGGTCAGCACCACGACGTTCATCACGGTGCCGACGTACGGCACGCCGAGCTTGCTGAAGAACGTCACGAACGGGCTTTCGTGCGCGCTGTACGCCGTCCACGGCAGCAGCATCGTCAACAGCACGACCGAGCCGACGTAGAACAGCGCGATGCGCCACATCACGCTGTTGATGGCTTTCGGCAAGACCTTGCGCGCATCGGCCGTCTCGCCCGCCGCGACGCCGACGAGTTCGATGCTCGCGTACGCAAATACGACGCCCTGCACGATCAGCACGGCCGGCAGGATGCCGTGCGGGAAGATCCCGCCGTGATCCGCGACCAGGTGAAGCCCCGGCATCTGCCCGGCGACCGGATGGCCGCTCGCGAGAAACACGGCGCCGACCGCGAGGAACACCGCGAGCGTCCCCACCTTGACGAGCGAGAACCAGAACTCCATCTCGCCGAACACCTTCACGCCGATCATGTTCATCACCGACACGATCCCGAGCGCGCCGAGCGCGAACACCCACTGCGGCACGTCCGTGAACACGGCCCAGTACTTCATGTAGATCGCGACCGCGGTGATGTCGACGATGCCGGTGGTCGCCCAGTTCAGGTAGTACATCCAGCCCGCGACGAACGACGCGCGTTCGCCCATGAACTCCCGTGCATACGACACGAAGCTGCCGCTGGTCGGCCGGTGCATCACGAGCTCGCCGAGCGCGCGCATGATCAGGAACGCGAACACGCCGCAGACGAGGTACACGAGCGCAAGCGCCGGCCCCGCGTGCTGCAGGCGCCCGCCTGCACCGAGAAAGAGGCCGGTGCCGATCGCGCCGCCCATCGCGATCATCTGCACGTGCCGGGGCTTCAACTGCTTCGCATAGCCGGCTTCGTGCGACGCGAACATCGCATCGGGGTCGGCATGTCGGGAATCCGCGCCGCCGGCCGGATCGGCCGGGCGCTCGCTGCTGTGGGTCATCGTGTGTCTCCGTTGTTTCTTGATGTGTCGCGCCCCGCGCGGGGGCGCGTCGGATGCAGCCGCGCGCAAGCCGCCGGCGTCACGTCCCGGCGGCCCGCGCAGCCGGCGTCAAAGCACGCGCGGCCGGATCAGCGCTTCGGGTTGCAGCGCTTCTTCGACCTGCGCAGCGGTCATCCACTCGCGCTCCAGCACGACCTCGCGGATCGACTTGCCGGTCGCGTGCGCTTCGGCCGCCACGGCGGTCGCGCGCTTGTAGCCGATGTACGGGTTCAGCGCGGTCGCGAGCGCGACCGAGCGCTCCATCGTTTCGCGCAGCCGCTCGGGGTTCGCGGTGATGCCGCTCACGCACCGCTGCGCGAGCGTCGTGCAGGCGGCCGTCAGGTGGCTGAAGCTGCGGAACAGCGCGCTGGCGATCACCGGCTCGAACGCGTTCAACTGAAGCTGTCCGGCCTCGGCCGCGAAGGTCACGGTCAGGTCGTTGCCGAACACCTCGAAGGCAACCTGGTTGACGACTTCCGGGATCACCGGATTGACCTTGCCGGGCATGATCGACGAGCCGGCCTGCACGGGCGGCAGGTTGATCTCGCCGAACCCCGCGCGCGGGCCGCTCGACAGCAGCCGCAAGTCGTTGCAGATCTTCGACAGCTTCACCGCGATCCGCTTGAGCACGCCCGACACCTGCACGAACGCGCCGCAATCCTGGGTCGCTTCGATCAGGTTCGGCGCGGTGCTCAGGTCGAGCCCGGTAATGCGCCGCAGCGCCGCGAGCGCCTTCTCCGCGTACTGCGGATGCGCGGTGATCCCCGTGCCGATCGCGGTCGCGCCGAGGTTGATCTCGCGAATCAGCCAGCCGGCTTCCTGCAGGCGCGCGATGTCTTCCGTCAGCATCACCGCGTAGGTCGAGAATTCCTGGCCGAGCGTCATCGGCACCGCGTCCTGCAGCTGCGTGCGGCCGAGCTTCAGCAAGCCGGCGAACGCGTCGGCCCGCTCCGCGAACGCATCGCGCAGGCGCGCCATCGCTTCGAGCAGATGCTCGACCGCGAAGCAGGTCGCCACGCGGATCGCGGTCGGATAGACGTCGTTGGTGCTCTGCGCGAGGTTCACGTGCTCGTTCGGATGCAGGTATTCGTACTCGCCGCGCGCGTGGCCCATGATTTCGAGCGCGCGGTTGCAGATCACCTCGTTCGCGTTCATGTTGGTCGACGTGCCGGCCCCGCCCTGGATGATGTCGACGACGAACTGGTCGTGCAGGCGCCCTTCGCGGATCTCGACGCACGCGGCGGCGATCGCATCGCGAAGCGGCCGCGGCAGCAGCCCGAGTTCGCAGTTCGCGTCGGCCGCGGCCTCCTTCACCGCGGCGAGCGCCATCACGAGGTACGGCAGCGACGCGATGGTACGGCCCGATATGTCGAAATTCTCCTTCGCGCGCAGCGTATGGACGCCGTAGTAGGCCTCATTCGGGATGCTTCGCTTACCTAAAAGATCCGCTTCGACGCGGAAACCGTTTTCTGTCATCGTCCCCTCCTGGGTGTCTCGTGCCGCTCGTCGTGCGCCGCTTCCCGACGCGACGGGTTCGCATTCTATGCCTTTGCAAAAACAACCTCACTTCTGTATTATCGAAAGCGGTTTTGCGTGGCACGCAACAATGAGAATCGAATGAAAAAAGGCGCGAGGGAACCCGGCATCGACCACATGGGCGCGATGCGCGCGTTCGTCAGAGTGGTCGAAACAGGGAGTTTTTCGGCGGTCGCCAAGGAGATGCACGTGTCGACGTCCACCGTCGCACGCAAGGTCACGGCGATCGAGGAGGCGCTCGGCGTCGCGCTGCTGCACCGCTCCACGCACAGCGTGACGCTCACCGAAGCCGGCCATATCTACCTGGAACGCGCCGTCACGCTGATCGCCGATCTCGACGACACCTTGCGCGTGGTCGCCGAGCTGAATGCGCAGCCGAGCGGCCCGCTGAAGCTCACCGCGCCGGTGGCGTTCGGCCGCCGCCATCTCGCGCCGCTGGTCGCGCCGTTCCTCGCGCGCTACCCGACGATCCAGCTCGACGTGCGGCTCACCGACAACCACAACGACCTCGTGGCCGGCGGCTTCGATCTCGACATTCACGAAGGCGAGAACTACCTGGACAACCTCGTCGTCCACCGCCTGTCACGCAACGACAGCATCCTGTGCGCGACGCCCGGCTATCTCGACCGCTGCGGGCGCCCGGCCACGCCGGACGACCTCAAGCAACACAACTGCCTGCGCTACGTGCATCCGGAAGGCGATCCGCGCTGGGATCTCGTGCACGGCGACGCGCATCACAGCGTGCTGCCGGCCGGCAACCTCGTCACCGACCATTCGGAGCTGCTGCTCGAAGCGACCTGCGCGGGGCTCGGCATCGCGGAGTTCGAGATCTGGCTGGTGCGCGACCTGCTCGCGAGCGGCCGGCTCGAAGCCGTGCTGCCGCGCTACCGGCTGCAGAACCGGCTGACGGGCGAATACATCTATATCGCGTACCTGGCGAACCGGCGCAGCTCGGCGAAGCTGCGCGTGCTGAAGGACTTTCTCGCGGAACACCTCGCGCATGTCGGCGAGCTGTCGGCGCTGGAACTGACGAAGATTCGCGGCGCGAGCGCGTAGCGCGCGCGCCCTGGGTCAGGGTCGCGCCACTGCGCATGGCCCGCGTCGCGGACCACCGGCAGCCGCGCAGCCGCGCCGTTCAGGCCGCCTGCAATTCAAACGGGAACGTGGCGTGCCCGATCTCGACACCTTGCGTGTTGAGCATCCGCGGCCGATGGAAGCCGGCCAGCGGCGCGCGCTGCTCGGCCGTGCCGATCTGCAGCCGCTCGAGCAGCTCGCTGACGACCATGTAGAGCACGTCGAGATTGCCGTCCTCGATCTTCACCGAGATGCCGAGCGCGCCGTCGGCGCCCAGCGCCCGCGTGCGCTCGGACGCCCGCACGCCGATCCCGTAGCACGCATCGGCGCCGAGCTTGCCGACCACCTGCCCGTCGAACGCGTTCATCAGCACCGTGCAATAGCGCCCTTCGCCGGCAACCAGCTCCGGATACGCGGTCATCGCATGATGAATGCGCGCCAGCGCGCGGACGCGATCGGTGACGGCGTCACCGCCCGCTTCCACCGCGTCCGCCCCGTCGGCCAGCGATGCGTAAAGCCGCGCGAGCCGATCCAGCGAAAACGCCGGCGTCGGCAGGTTGCACCCATCGATCGCCCAGCCCACTTCGTCGTCGCGCAGCCCGCACGCATCGGCCACCACGTGCTTCACGCGCACCTGCATCGGATGCTCGGGGAGGTGGTAATCGGCGATCGCGGCGCCGATCGCCCGCGCGCCGGCCAGCATCCCGACGTGCTTGCCCGAACAGTTGCTGCACACGCCGGTCGGCGAGTAGTCGCGCTTGATCCACGCGCGATACACCGCGTCCGACAGCGGCGGATGGCCGCCGCAACGCAAGTCCGATTCGTGCGCGGCGACCTTGGCGAGCATCGCGCGCGTGCGCTCGATGTGCCGGTCCTCGCTGCTGTGCGACGCGCACATCAGCGCGATATCCGCATCGTCGAAGCCGAAGCGTTCGGGCGCGCCCGTCTCGATCACCGACAGCGCCTGCGCCGGCTTGGCCGCCGAGCGCGCAAGCGTCATCCGGAACGGATCGCCGAACCGGGCCAGCAGCGTGCCGCGTGCATCGACCACCGCCACATGGGCGGCGTGCGTGTTCTCGATCGCATCGCCTCGGTACGTGACGACTGCTGCGCGTTGGGTGTCCATCGTGTGTTGTCTCCATGCTCGGGGCCTGCTTGCCGGGGCCCGTCCAACCGGTACGGCAGTGTATCGAGTCGTCGCCGCCGCGCACGGCCGGGCGATGGAAAGTGGTGTTGCACGCCACGCAAAGGCAATCCGCCCCCCACGAAAGCCTGACCGAATTAGTACAAAAACCATTCGATCGTTTACAGAATTAGTACCAATTCGTACAATTGCGATCGCAAACGCGAATCATACGCATTTACATTGACGTTTTCCGATGTTCCGCGCTGCCCGCCCGGCATCGAGAAGACGCACCTGCTCACCGAACCTTCTGCTGCCTCTCGATATGCCCGCCCAGTTCAAGACGAGGCCTCGCGCCCTCGTGTCGGCGCTGACCTGCTCCGTTTTCCTCACCCCGCTGCTCGCTTCCGCCGAAAAGGCCCCTGCTTCCGCACCCGCCGCCGACCAGCCGGCACCGTCCGCCGCCGTACAGGCGACGCTGCCGACGATCAACGTCCAGTCGACCGCGCCGTCGGACATGCAGGTGAAGCGCTCACCGTCGTACAAATTCACCGCGCCGCTGCTCGACACGCCGCGCTCGGTCACGGTGATCCCGGAGCAACTCATCAAGGAAAAGAATGTCACGTCGTTCGCGGACGCGCTGCGCACGGTGCCGGGCATCACGTTCCTCGGCGGCGATGCGGCCGCGAACCCGTCGGCCGATCGCCCGGTGATCCGCGGCTTCGAATCGCGCAACTCGATCTTCGTCGACGGAATGCGCGACTCGGGGCTGCAGAACCGCGAAACGTTCGCAGTCGAGCAGATCAGCGTGATCAAGGGCCCCGACTCGGTCTACGCGGGCCGCGGCTCGGTGGGCGGCAGCATCGACATCGTCACGAAGACGCCGAAGAACGACAACTTCATCAACAGCAGCATCGGCTTCGGCACCGACGGTTACAAGCGCGCGACGGTCGACGCGAACCACAAGATCAACGACACGACGGCCGTGCGCCTGAACGTGATGGGTCACGACGCGAACCAGGCCGGCCGCAACGACGTGTACAGCAAGCGCTGGGGCGTCGCGCCGTCGATCGTGTTCGGGCTGAATACGCCGACCACGGTCACGGTCAGCTACTACCACATGAACTCGTACGACATGCCGGACTTCAGCGTGCCGTTCCGCGCGTCGGGCGGCACGCCGGTGCCGACCGATCGCGGGCAGTTCTTCGGGCTGAACACGCGCGACTACCGCTACGGGCAGACCGACACCGCCCAGGTGCGCGTCGAGCACAAGCTCAATGACGACTGGAAACTGAAGAACACGACGATGTTCGGCCGCTCGACGCTCGACTACGTGGCGACGAACCCGCAGATCCTCGCGTCGAATCCGACCATGCTGAGCCTGCAGGCGAAGAGCGGCAAGTACGCGCTCAACGGCTTCTCGAACCAGACCGAAGTGACCGGCAGCGCGAGCCTGTTCGGCATGAAGCACACGATGACGGCCGGCGTCGAGTTCAGCCATGAACAGGCGCGCTACGAGGGCTACCTCGTGTCGGATGCGGCCGGCAACAACATCCGCTCGGGCGGCCCCTGCTCGGTGGCCGGCAACTGCACACCGCTCGCGGGCGGCTGGAACCCGAACATGCCGTGGACCGGCAACATCGTGCTGAACGGCGACAAGGGCTTCCCCGGCGCGACGACGAACACGCGCACCGACACGGTTTCCGCGTACCTCTTCGATACCGTGAAGCTGTCCGAGCGCTGGCAGTTCAACACGGGGCTGCGTTTCGACCGCTACGACACGACCGGCAAGCAGGCCGGCGTGGCCGACCTGTCGAACACGTCGAACCTGTTCAGCTACCAGTTCGGCCTCGTGTTCAAGCCGGTGAGCAACGTGAGCCTGTATGCGTCGTACGGCACGTCGTCGAATCCGCCGGGTTCGAACGGCGGCCTCGGCGGCGGCACCGACCAGATCACCGCGACGAACCAGGATCTCGCGCCGGAACGCTCGCGCAACATCGAGATCGGCGCGAAGTGGGATGTGCTGCAGGATCAGCTGTCGCTGACGTCGGCGCTGTTCCAGACCGAGAAGACCAACGCGCGCGTGAGCGACGGTCTCGGTCACACGGTCAATGCGGGCAAGCAGCGCGTGCGCGGCGTCGAATTCGGCTTCGCGGGCAACCTGAGCCCGAAGTGGCACGTGTTCGGCGGCTACTCGTACCTGAACGCGATCACGACCGATGCGGGCCCCGGCAGCCCGGGTGCATCGGGCCTGCCGATGGTGATGGTGCCGAAGCACAACTTCACGCTGTGGACGAGCTACGACGTGATGCCGAAGCTCACGCTCGGCGCCGGTGCGACGGTGATGAGCCAGACCTATGCGTCGGTATCGGCGACCACGAAGAAATGGACGCCCGGCTACGCACGCTTCGACGCGGCCGCAACGTGGCGCGTGAACAAGACGATGGACGTGCAGCTCAACGTGCAGAACCTGTTCGACAAGAAGTATTACGCGAGCGCGTACCCGATCTACGCGACGTGGGCGCCGGGCCGTTCGGCGATGGTCACACTCAACTTCTATCAGTAACGCGGTTGGCGGCGGGCGGGCGCGATGCACCCTTCCCCGCCGCGCTCACCACGGCAGCGAGTACGTCTTCACGTTCGTGAAGCTCTTCATCGCTTCCTGCACGCCTTCCTTGTAGCCCAGCCCCGAATCCTTCACGCCGCCGAACGGCGTCACTTCGAGCCGGTAGCCCGGCACTTCGCGCACGTTCACGCTGCCGACTTCCAGCTCGGTGATGAAGCGCGTGATGTGGTCGAAGCGGTTCGTGCAGACCGACGACGACAGCGCATAGTCGGTGCTGTTCGACATCCGGATCGCTTCGTCGATGTCGCGGAAACGCATGATCGGCGACACGGGGCCAAAAGTCTCGTATTTCACGAGCGGCATGTCGGGCGTCACGCGATCGATCACCGTCGGCGAATACAGCGCGCCGTTGCGGACATTGCCGACCAGCAACCGCGCCCCGCGCGCGATCGCGTCGTTCACCTGCTGCTCGCAGAATTTCGCGGCCGCCTCGTCGATCACCGTGCCCATGTCGACCGACGGATCGGCCGGATTGCCGTACGACCACGCGCTGGTTTTCTCGACCACCAGCTCCGTAAAACGATCGGCCACCGACTCGTGCACGAGCATCCGCT
>NZ_JAAGPH010000103.1:0-30021 GCF_017104705.1 Burkholderia sp. Se-20373
CTGCGCGACGCGCGCGCGCCGCGCCGGGCGCGCTGGCGCACGCGGCTGGCCGAGCCGGCGGCATTGCGCACGGTCCGAACGTCGCTGTTCGGGCACATGCCGGGCTGGTTTCCGCCGTATGTGCCGACCGGCCCGTGGCGCCCGGTGGAGGTACTCGATCCGGCCGCCGGGCCCGTTCTCGTCGATTACGACCTGCGTGCGCGCATCGAAGGCGACACGGGCTGGCTCGACGCGGAACTGACGTTCGCCGCGCCGCTGCCCGACGCGCTCGCCGCACGGCTGTCGTGCGGCAAGCACCATGCCACGCTCGAACGGGCCGGCGCCGACCGTCTGTGTGCCAGCGTCGCGGTGCCCAACGTGTGCCGCTGGTGGCCGCATACGCACGGCGAGCCGGTGCTGTACGACGTCGCCCTTCATATCGGCGACGAGCGGCGACTGCTCGGCGCAACGGGCTTCCGCACGATCGAGGTCGACGCCGGCGTCGACAGCAAGGGTTTCGGCCTGCGCATCAACGGTGTGCCCGTGTTCGCGCGCGGTGCGTGCTGGAGCAGCGCCGCACCGCTCGCGCTGCACGCGGACGACGCCGCCTACGGCCGCCTGCTCGCGCTCGCGCGCGACGCCGGCTTCAACATGATCCGCGTCGGCGGCACCATGACCTACGAGGCCGATGCCTTTCACGCGTGGTGCGACCGGCTCGGGCTGCTGGTCTGGCAGGATTTCATGTTCGCGAACTTCGACTATGCGCTCGACGATCCCGCATTCGCGGACAACGTCGATCGCGAAGCCCGGCAGCTCCTGTCGCGCCGCAGCGCGTCGCCGTCGCTCGCGGTGCTGTGCGGCGGCAGCGAGATCGCGCAACAGGCCGCGATGTCCGGGCTCGGGCCGAAGCAGCGCTTCCTCGAGCTGACCGCCGACCGGCTGGCCGGCCACGCGGCCGCATGCCGGCCCGACGTCCCGTACGTGCCCGATTCGCCCGACGGCGGCGTGCTGCCGTTCGCCCCGCGCGAACGCGTGTCGCACTACTACGGTGTCGGTGCGTACCTGCGCCCGCTCGACGACGCGCGCCGCGCGGACGTGCGCTTCGCGAGCGAATGCCTCGCATTCTCGAACGTGCCGTGCGACGCGACGCTCGCCGAGCTCGGCTGGCCCGGCGTGCACGAGCCGCGCTGGAAGGCAGCCGTACCGCGCGACCCCGGCACGTCGTGGGATTTCGAGGACATTCGCGACCACTATCTGCAGACGCTCTACGACGTCGTCCCCGACCGGCTGCGGCGCGAGGATCCGGCGCGCTACTTCGAGCTGTCGCGCGCGGTGATCGCTGACCTGATGCGCGAAACCTTTTCCGAATGGCGGCGCACCGGGTCGCGCTGCGCCGGCGCGCTCGTCTGGCAGTTCCAGGACGTGATGCTGGGTGCCGGCTGGGGGCTGATCGACGCCGCGCACCGGCCGAAATCGGCGTGGCATGCGTTGCGCCAGGTCCTGCAGCCCGTGCAGGTGCTGCTGGTCGACGAAGGCTTGAACGGGCTCGACGTGCATGTCGTCAACGAGCGCCCCGCGCCGCTGTCGGCCACGCTCGAGCTGGTCGCACTGCGCGACGGCCGTACGCCCGTCGCGCGGGCCGGCTGCCCGGTGCGGATCGCCGCGCACGACACGGTGCGGATCGGCTCGGCCGAACTGCTCGGCCGGTTCTTCGACTGGACCTACGCGTACCGGTTCGGTCCCTGCGAACACGACACCGTCGTCGCAACCCTACGCGCCGACGACGGCACGCTGTTGTCGCAGGCGTTCCATTTCCCGTCCCGCACGCATCCGGCCGTGCTGGCGCGCCGTGAACTCGGGCTGGAAGCATGCGTGTCGCGCACCGGTGACACGTGGCACGTCGATATCGATACACGGCACGTCGCGCGTCATGTGCAGATCGATGCGCCCGGCTACGTGCCCCGCGACGACTGGTTCCATCTCGCGCCCGGCACGCCGGCGCGCGTCGCGCTCGTTCCGCTTGAAATGATCGGGAATAATGGCGCCCCGGCCGACCTGCCGCCGACCGTGGAAATCCGGGCCGTGAACGCCGCGCGCACGGTGCGCGCCACGCAGGCCGGTTGATGCAACGCGCGCGGCTGTCGGCAGCCGCGCGCGTCGCCTTGTCGAATCTCAGTCGGACGAGCCCGTGCCGCGCGGCCGCTCGATCCCGTATGCCTCCATCCAGCGATACAGCGTCGCGCGCGACACACCGAGCTCGCGGGCCGACGCCGCGACACGCCCGCGCGTGCGCAACAGGGCGGTTTCGATCGCCTCGCGCTCGATCGACTTGCGGATGTCGGCCACCGACGGTGACGCCGCATCGAGACAGTATTCGAGCTCGAGGTCCTGCGCGGTGATCAGGCGCCCTTCCGTCATCACGACTGCGCGGCGCACGCGGTTGATCAGCTCGCGGACATTGCCGGGCCAGTCGTGCTTGTAGAGTGCCGTAATCGCATCCGTCGAGAAGCCGCGCACGCGATGGCGCGCATCGCCGCGAAAGCGTTCGAGCATGTGATGCGCGAGCAGCTCGATGTCCTTGCCGCGCGCGCGCAGCGGCGGCTGGTCGATGCGCATCACGCACAGACGATGGAACAGGTCCGGCCGGAAGCGCCCCTCTTCCATCGCGTCGCGCAGGTCGACGTGCGTCGCCGACACGATCCGGACATCGACCGGCACGGGATCGCTGCCGCCCAAACGATGAATTGCGCGTTCCTGCAGAAAACGCAGCAGGCTCGCCTGGCTCTCGTGCGGCAGGTCGCCGATCTCGTCGAGCAGCAGCGTGCCGCCGTTCGCCGCTTCGACATAGCCGATCTTGCGCGCATTCGCACCGGTAAACGCGCCGCGCTCATAGCCGAACAGTTCGGATTGCAGCAGATGCGGGGGAATGGCGCCGCAGTTGACCGCAACGAACGGGCCGTTGCGACGCTCCGAATGGCGATGGATCGCGACGGCCGTCAACTCCTTGCCGGTGCCCGTTTCGCCGAACACGAACACCGGTGCGTCCGTACGCGCGAAGCGCCGCACCGTATCGAACAGCCGCAGCATCGCACTGCAGGTGCCGACGATGCCTTTTTCCTCCGATTCGAGCCGTTCGCGGTCGCGCGCGAACAGGCATTCCATGCCGTACGCGTGGCCGACCGTATCGGCGATCCGCTGGTGCGACGCGGGCAACGTGACGTAATCGAAGCAATAGTCGCGCAACAGCGCCCGCACGTTCGGTGAAGCGGTCTGGCCGACGTCGACGAGTGCGACCCAGACGACGTCGCGCATCGACGCGCAGGTCGACGCGATGCTGCCGATCGCATCGGCATGGCCGCCGCTCAGGTCGAGGATGCCGCAGGTGATTTCGCCGGACGTATCGCGCAGCTCGCTCGCCTGCGCGACGATCGACACTTTCCAGTCGCGCCGCGCCAGTTCCTTTCGCAGCATGACGGACGGCGACTGCGTCCAGTAAATCAGCGGACGCTGCCCGTTAGCACTCCCCGCGTCGGCGCTCTTATCGCGCGTTATTGGCATATTCATAACGAACCATCACTTTCTCCACTCCGCGAACCGTTCGCGTGCGCTGCGGCCGGCGGCGCATGGCCACCTTTCCGCGCTGCGTTTCCGCAGCCTTGGCGAAGATCGAAACTGCACACGGCGAGAACCCCCGGAGGTCGAACCGGATGTCATCCGGCCTCGTTGTCATCGAACTCGAAGGAAACGCGCGGCTGCGGGAGCCGCGACGTTCCCGCTTTGACGCGACCCGCCGGCAGGCGGGGCACGTCGACAAACGGAGCATCCGTCCGCATGTGCGCCGCGTCGTACACGACGATCGCACCCGATGCTGAACCGGATGGCGGCCAACCCACAAGCGGAATGACCGTCGCACTTCATCCGTTCGTGAATTTACACCTCGTTTCGAGATGGTCTTGTTACCAAAAGATAATCCTGAATCAGCCGGTTACGCAGCCGGTCGCCTCGCGCGACCCGCCTTTGGCTACTGAGATTTGATTCTCTCTCAACAATCGCGTCAATCAGTGCCAAATACTACATTTCCGCCAGATAGCCCCCCTCGATTGCGCGTGATTTTCACCGAAATCCTTTAAAAAGCCCGGCACCGCACGCCACTCGCCGCATAATCGCGCGCGCGGCCGGCCGGCTGCGCCGTCCCGGCGCGGCGCACGGGCCGCTCGGCGGTTACACTCCGTAATCAACCCGCGCGATCGCCGCTCAGGTTCGCAGCGCCGTCTCACCCTCCCGGACCGGCGGGTCGCCCATGACGTTCTCGACCGACACATCGGCGTGCGGCGTGAAACCGGCGGGACCGGCCATCTCCTCCTGCAACGCCGCATAGCCATTCATCACGAAGCGCGTGAGCTCGTCCCGAAAGCGCGCCGAGCCGAAGCGTTCGGCATTCGCGCGACATGCACGCGGATCGATCGCCCCGCGCGGTAGCGCTTCGAACCGGGCAAGCGCATCGACCAGTGAATCGACCGTCTGCGCGCGGTAGAACAGGCCTGTTGCGCCGGTGCCGGGCCACGCACGCACCGACTCGCGCACGCCGCCCTTCCCGTACGCGATCACCGGCGTGCCGCACGCCTGCGCCTCGACCGGCGAAATGCCGAAATCCTCTTCCGCAGCGAACACGAATGCGCGCGCACGTTGCAGGTGGTCGTGCAGCACGTCGAACGGCTGGTAACCGAGCAGCGTGACGTTCGGCCCGGCCAGCGCGCGGATCTTCGCCATCTCCGGCCCGTCGCCGATCACGACGAGGCGGCGTTCCGGCGTCCGCGAGAACGCGTCGACGATCAGGTCGATCCGCTTGTACGGCACGAGCCGCGACGCGGTCAGGTAGAACGCCTCCTTGTCCGGGCGCAGCGACAGGTGGTCGACGTCGACCGGCGGATAGATCACGGTCGCATCGCGCCGGTAGGTCTTGCGGATGCGACGTGCGATGAAATGCGAATTGGCGGCCACGCGATCGACGCCGTTCGCCGAGCGCGCATCCCAGTTGCGGATGTAATGCAGCAGCGCGCGCGCGATCGCCGATTTCGGCCCGCGTGCGAGCCCGGCCTCGTTCAGGTACTGGTGTTGCAGGTCCCACGCATAGCGCACCGGCGAATGCACGTAGCTGGCGTGGAACTGGTCCGGGCCGCTGAGCACGCCCTTCGCCACCGCATACGAGCTCGACAGCACGACGTCGTACGCCGACAGGTCGAACTGCTCGATGGCCAGCGGAAACAACGGCAGGTAGCTGCGGTAGCGCGTGCGCGCGAACGGCAGCTTCTGGATGAAGGACGTGCGCACCGCGTGGCCGCGCAGGCAGTCCCGATCCTCGAGGAAATCGACGAGGCTGTAGACATCGGCCTGCGGAAAGCAGTCGATCATGTGCGCCAGCACGCGTTCGGCGCCGCCGGGCACGACCAGCCAGTCGTGAACGATTGCAATCTTCAAGTACCGCTCCCGATTCTCCATTGACGTTCGTCGGCGGTGAGCCGCGCAACGCGGCCACCACGCCACGGCAATTATCGGAAAGCATCGGCACCGCCGATGTGTGCTAGCGGACACTACGGCGCTGTCGGCACACGATGCGTCGCGCGCGCGAACCCCGGGCATGGGTAAGCTTTCGAACAGACCGGCGCGCGCCGCATCCGCATCATGATCATCGCCGCTTCGCACGGGACGAACGTATTCGTGCGACCTGGCGTGCTGAAGGTTTCACACGAGGACCGCATCATGGAATGGCATTGTTGTGAATTCGAACATCTGAGCGCCGTCGATCTCTACGCAATCCTGCGCGCACGCAACACCGTGCTGGTCGTCGAGGATGCGCATACCCATCTCGACATCGACGGCAAGGACGCGGGCGCATTGCACGTCTATGCCACCGTGCGCAATGGCGACATGGCGGAAGTCGCGGCCTACGCACGGCTCCTGCCCGGCGACGACATCGATCCGGACGTCGTGATCGACAAGGTACTGACGAGCGAAGCGTGCCGCGACGGCGATACGCTCGAACACCTGCTCGAACGTGCCTTGACCGCCGCACTGGCCGCATGGCCGGACGCCGCGCTGCGCATGCACGTTCCCGCGCCGCGCCAGGCGTTCTACAAACGCTTCGGATTCCGCAAGGCATACGGACCGTATCTCGAACAGGGTGCACCGTTCGTCGGCATGATCCGGCCGGCCGACCGCACCGCCGGCGCGCTGCGCCAGTTGCTGTCCCGGACCGTTTCGGCGACCCGGCCCAGGAACGACGACGCGCGTGCCGACGGACGCCTTCAAACCCGGCTGCCCGCCGATACCGGAGCCAACCGATGACACGCACCCTGCACCCGGTTCCCGCCCCCGACCTGCCGCGCATCCTGCCGGTCATCCTCGCCGGCGGTTCCGGCACGCGCCTCTGGCCGCTGTCGCGCGAACAGTTTCCGAAGCAGCTGATCGAGCTGACCTCGAACGAATCGCCGTTGTCCGCGACGGCGCGTCGCCTGAACGGCATCGCGAACGCGGTGCTGGGCGACAGGCTGTTGCTGGTGTGCGGCGAACAGCATCGGATCATGAGCGCCGCGCAAGTGGTCGACCGTGCCGCGCCCGCCCGTATCCTGCTCGAACCCGCCGCGCGCAATACGGCTCCGGCGCTCACGGTTGCCGCGCTCGACGCCAGCGTGTTCGAGGACGACCCCGTGCTCGCGGTGATGCCGGCCGATCATGTGATCGCCGATGTCGGCGCGTTCCAGGATGCGATCGCGCGCGCGGCGCGTTATGCGCAAGAAGGCGCGATCGTGACGCTCGGTGTGCTGCCGCGCCGCGCGGAAACGGGCTACGGCTATATCCGGCTCGGCGAGCCGCGGACGAGCCGCCACGGCGGACAAGGTGGTTATTCGATCGGACGCTTCGTCGAGAAGCCCGACGCGGCGCTCGCCGAGCGCTACCTGCAGTCGGGCGACTACTGGTGGAACAGCGGCATTTTCGTCACGCGCGCATCGGTCTGGCTGAAGGCGATTCACGCACTGGCGCCTGAAATCCATGCGGCCTGCGAGTCGGCATGGCGCGCGGGCGTCGCCGACGATCCGTTCTTCCGGATCGACGCGGCGGCGTTCGACGCCTGCCCGTCCGACTCGATCGACTATGCGGTCATGGAGCGCCTGGCCGACAGCAGCGAACTCGGCATCGAAGGCATCGTGGTGCCGCTTTCGGCCGGCTGGTCGGACGTCGGTACGTGGGATGCGATCTGGGAAATCATGCCTAAGGACGACCAGGGCAACGTCGCCCGCGGCCCGACCGTGTTCGAGGACACGCAGGACAGCCTCGTGCGTTCGGAGGGCCGGCTCGTCGCGTGCGTCGGCATGAAGGATGTCGTCGTGATCGAAACGCCCGACGCGGTGCTCGTCGCGAACAGGCACGACGTGCAGCGCGTGAAGAACATCGTCGCGCGCCTGAAGAGCGACCGGCGCCCGCAGGCGAGCGAACACCGCAAGGTGCAGCGTCCGTGGGGGCACTACGATTCGATCGATCTCGGTGAGCGGTTCCAGGTGAAGCGGATCGTCGTCGAACCGGGCAAGCGGCTGTCGCTGCAGATGCACTATCACCGCGCCGAGCACTGGATCGTCGTGCACGGCACCGCGAAGGTGACGCGCGGCAGCGAGACCTTTCTGCTCAGCGAGAACGAGTCGACGTATATCGCCGTCGGTGAAGTCCATCGCCTCGAGAATCCCGGCCGCATTCCGCTCGAAATCATCGAAGTGCAATCGGGCAACTATCTCGGCGAAGACGATATCGTGCGCTTCGACGACCAGTACGGGCGCCCGGTCGTCGACGCGCTGCCGGAACAGCACGCGGTCCCGCTCGCTGCACAGGAACCGCACGTGCCGGTGGTAGAGGGAGACGTCGTGCGGTAATCGCGTGCCGCGCACGCCGGCGCGTGCATCGATTCGTCAGTCGATGCCGCGCTAGCGCGGGCGCGCCTGCCTGAGCGCTTCGCGCACTCGCGGCAACGCCGACGTGTCAGCTCCGGCCGTGTCGATCGGCGCCGGCAGCGCGACCTGCGCCGTGCACGGCGCAGCCTTCGCGCTACCCGAAGGACAGCCTCCGCCCCCGCCCACCTGCACCGGCTCCCCGCCGATCGCGGACAACCGGTTATCCGCGATCCGGTACTGCGACACGTTTCCCCACACGCGAATGCCGGCAAACCGCGCGTGCGACACGCGGTTGCCGATGACGACCACGCGCGTCACCGAGCCCGACCACGTACTGACGTCGATCGCGGCCTGCTGTGTCAGCGGGCGCGGATCGGTGCGGCCGGCCGCGGTCTGGATGGACGAAATCACGTTGTTCTCGACCCGTACGTCGGATGCGCCGTAGGTTCGGTAACTGTCTTCCTGTGCGACGAGGATGCCCGCACTGACCTGCACGTCACGCACGATGTTGTTCGAGATCGTCACCGCCGCGCCGCCGACCACCGTGATTCCGCGCCCCCAAGTGTTGCCTTCGAGCGAGTTGCCGGTAATCAGTACATTGCGGCTCAGCACCCCGTCGGCCAGGTAGCTCACCACGGCAATCATGTCGTCGCCGGTACCGCGCACGACGTTGCCCTGGACCAGTACATTGCTTGCGCCATGCGTCATGTGAATGCCGTCGGCGAGCGTTGAGTGCACCTGATTGCCGACGATCGCGACGTCGGATCCGCCAAATACGAAGATGCCCGCGCTGGCGCCGCCGTCGATGACGTTGTCGAGCACTTGCACGTCGTGCCCCGTCACCTCGACCTTGGTCGACTCCGGCGTGTCGAGACGCGTCGTGCCGGTTCCCTCGATATGAAACCCGGCGAGCGTCGTACCGTCGCCCCGCAGCTCGATCGTCTGATTGCCGGGAGCCGTCGCAATCAGCGTTGCGCCGAAACCCGACAGCACGACATGCCGCTGCCGCACGACCAACGAACGGCCGACGACATACCGTCCGGGCATGAACACCAATCGCTGGCCCGGCTTCAGCACGTCCAGCACACGTTGCAGCGCATCTGCCTGATCGGCTGCATCCGGGGCCGGATGAACGTACGCATCCGGTATGTCCGCGTGAATCGCTCCCGGTGCGGGCGCGCCGGATACGGCCTCGACGAACCCCGGCCACACCAGCCCGCCAGCCATCATCACGCCGGCTATGGCGGTGCATACGCGAAACAGGCATTGCGATCCGTGCATATCGAATCAGCCGGTCGCATCACCCGATGCGAACACACGACTACCCCGACGCGACGTGAGCATATGCGCCAGCCTCACGAACGGCGCTTCACACAGTCGGTAGCCGGCCCACGACAACGGAATCAACGGCACCATCGGTACGATCATATAAAGGCCAAGCGGCCATCCGGTGATGTGGAAACGCTGACACAACCAGAAAGCCACGAAAAGCGGAAGACTGTGCAACAGGTAGATCGAGTAACTGATCTTGCCGATCCACGAAAGCAGACGGATACGAAGCTTCAGCAAGGTTGCCAGTATCGCGAAGGTCGCGATCCCGATCATGTACGCGAGGGAAATAGGAAGATGGAACGCGTTGTGGTGTCGCCAATCCTCGATGGCCCCCGCCAGCGCAATACCGACGACCGGTATCGTCACATAGGCGACGGCCGATCGGTAAGTCAGCGAGAGTCGGGACAGCACGCCGCTTCCGGCCAATCTGACGTGCAGCAACTGCGAAGGATTGTCATACGCCATGCGAAAGCAGGCGCCCCAGAACATGATGCCGAGATGATACGGCATGGTCTTGTACTGACTGAGAAGATCGGCCGGGAAGAGCCGCAACTTGAGGGTCAACACAAAGAGTCCGCATAACCCGACCGTGACAAGACACAAATGAAGCATCCGGTGAAGCGCACCGCACCAGAACAGGATCAGGCACAACCCGTAGAAATACAGCTCCGTTTCCAGCGTCCAGCCATGCGGCAGGATCAGGCTTTCCCCAAACGCTGCCGGGATCATGGTCACGTTCGCCAGCAAGCCATGGACGTCCATGCTCTTGTCGAACAAATACCAGTGAACGAAATACCCGGCAGGAAGCGCAAGCCAATAGGCGGGATACAGTCGAAAGAATCGTCGAACGAGGAACCGCTTGGTGCCCGCGCCGATCTCGCCGTGCAGGCTGGTTGGAATCAGCATGCCGCTGATCGCGAAGAAAAGGACGACCCCGATTCTTCCGAAATTCACGGAGCGTTGCAGGGTGTCAAGCACGTGCTGTGAGCCGGCAAGGGGAACGAACCGTTCAGCATAGTGCGTCCAGATGACGAGGATCACCGCAACGGCACGCATCGCGTCGATATGGTCAAACCGCTCCGAATGATTCGCTTTTGACATGACGGGCTTGGTGATGATTCAAGACATAAGGCTGCTCGCCTACACGACCGGAAACACCGTTTCCGACATTGACGAAGCAGACAGAGACGCATTGCGCCGGCTCGCAAACGAGCGATGGCCGAGCGTGCGTCGACAACCTTCTCGCGGCCCATACCGGCGAACGACGCCGACGCGAAATTGACGAAAGGTCTCGGGATAACCTGACGCGGTTCATTCGAGGTCCGAATGCTTCGCATCGACCCAATACCACCAGGCGAGCGCGAGAATCGCATAAAAAACCGTACGCGAGCCGAACATCATCCAGTATTCGCCTTGCTGGACGGCGAAGGTCGCATATGAAAAGACCTTCGCCATCAGCCACAGCATCACGACCCCGCCGCGCATCGCCACCACGATCTGCAGTGCTCCGAGCGCGCCGTACACCAGGCCGGTCATCGCGACAAAGAGCGCGCCCCCGGCATAGCCGAACCAGTACACGGGCACGGCCATGTTCCCCATCGTGAAGGTGACGTCGTCGAACATGTACGCCCGGAGAACGCTCGGTTCGGTGTACGACTTCATCAAGTCACGCAAGCCGCTCGGTTCTGATTCATCGAAAAACGTCGGCATGGTCCAGGAACCGAGCGAGTTCACGAAACGCCAGAAGGCGTCCGTGCCACCCAGCCTGGGTGCCGTGAACAGCTGGGCATCGTTGTCGACCACGTACCACGGCTGGCCCTGCAGCAGGAAGCGCGAAGAGAGCATATCGGCCACTTCAAGCCCCTGCCCCCTGTACGAGTAGACGATGGAGACGGCGCCAAGCAGTAGCGCCAGGCCCGCACCGATCCCCAGATAGCGAACAACCGGCTTGCCGTTCATCGCATGAATCGAAATGAACGGGGCAAGCGAGCACAGCCCGATGTGCAGCACTGCCATGAATTGCTCGCCATGCATCACATTGAGCGCCAGGTCGACCGCCATCGTCAGGATCGCCGCCACCCGGACGCGCTTGTCGGCGCTGGTGGCGATGGTGCCCAGCAGAAAGCCCATGAACGACTGATTGTTCAGGAACAGGTTGAACATCATCCCGTTCGATGAATCATTCCGCAGCGCATATCGATTGATGCCGGAAAACAACGAGAACCCTGACGTCAGACCGGCGATCACGCCGATCGCGATAATCGTGGCCGCGAGCCCGAATCCCATCGCGATGCTGATTGGTTGCAAGGTGATCCGCGCCTTGATCGACGCGCGGACCGGGCGCTCGTCCAGAAATCGACTGAAAGCGACGAGCGCACAGACGACAAAAATCAGGTAGAACGACAGGAGCCGGCTGAACGCCCCGGTCGCGTCACCGATGACATCGGTTTCCGTCAGATAGCCACCGTCCTCCAATCCCACGCCTGCCAGGAATGCGGTCATGCCGATCGCCAGCACGTAAAGCATCGACACGGCAAACACCGGACGCGACCTGACCAGGCCGACGACGCCCAGTGTTGCCAACAGCAACGTGCACAACGCGCTCGACTTCGCCATTCCGAGCGCGGGCATCACCGCGTTGAACAGCAATGCCAGCGTGAATAGCGTCAATACGATCACGCCGGTGGCGGATACGAAGCCGCCGTTGCTTCCCAGTGTTCCCGTCACCTTACTCATCGTGCCGCAACCCGAAATTCGTTCCTTCCTTCACGCACCTGCACCATGTAGCTGCGCTCCGCGCCAATCGATATCACGCAACGTTCCTGAGCAACTCCTTTCTTACTCGCGTCCATGCCCTGAACAAAAACGTCTCGGATGGGACATGGCGAGGATTGCTCTGCGTCGGGGTTTCCTTCGCAGGTCGACGCGCGTTCGCGTAATAGCCGTAGCGGAACGGTGAAGGCTCGAAGCCGTTGAATACCAGGCCATCCACATCGGCTCCGAACTTTTTCAGGTTCCCGATCGCATCCGCCACGCCGGCGTAGCTGACCGAACCTTGCCGCACCACCATCAACGTGAGGTCGGCGAACCTCGACAACATGGCGACGTTTGCGGCCGGATGAGCCAATGGCGCGTCCACGATGATCAGGTCGTATGCGCCTCGCAGTGAAGTGAACAGCGCGTCCAGCTTCTCGGTGCCGTACAGGTTCCGCAAAGGCTTGCCCTCTGCTCCGGCGGGCAGCACGTCAAGATTGTCATGAACGCGCGAGATCACCTTCTTGAGATCGATCGAGCCTTTCAGCACATCCGACAAACACTTCTCGACTTTCACCGGCAAGCATCGCTCGATGCTCGCCTGGCCTGCATGGGCACGCACAAGCAAGGTCTTGACGCCGCTGTCCGCGGACAGACACGCAAGATTGGCGGCGATCATCGACTTGCCCTGCCCCGGCTCGGGGGACGTAATCAGAACGGTCTTCGCGCCTTCGCGCCCGGTGGTCGTCTTGCAATGCAGCAGCAAGACCAGATCTGCGATCGCTTCGGCGAACGGCGCGTCAGGGTACTCCCTCACGGCCATGAAAACCGGCCTGCCGTTCGAGTCGGCCTCGATCTGCTGAGGCGATGACGGGAGTACGCCAAGCAGCGGAACGCCCACCATCGATTCCAGATGCTTCGGATCGCGAACACGCCCGAAAAACAATGCATAGCCTTGTGCCACGGCAACGCCCAGTATCAGTCCGACCACCGCGCCCAACACGATCACGAGCATTCGCTTTGGCCGAATCGGCTTGTCGCTCACATCGGCCTTGTCGATGATGGACGCATTGCCAACCGTGCCTGCTTTCGCAATCTGCAACTGCTGCGTGTTGTTCAGCAAGCCGACGTATAGCTGGTTATTGACTTCGACGTCTCGCGCCAAACGCAAATAGGTCTGCTGCTGCGACGGCAAATGCGCCACCTTGCTTTTCAATTCGGCCGACTGCTGATCGAGCGTCTTCAGTTTGTTGACGACGGCAGCGATCTGGGGTTGTCCGGCAACATACTTGGACGACAAGTCCTGATACTCGAGCTTGGCTTCGAGCCGCGCCTTGTCGACAAGCGCCAATTGGTCAATGAGCAGCCTGACATCGCCTTGCGAATCGATCGACCCCTGCGCGTTGCGGAACGTGTTCAGCGCCTGCTCCGCCTGTTCCAGCCGCGCCTTCACGGCCGGCAGTTGCGCGTCGAGGAATGCCTGGCTGCGTTCGGCATCCTCCGAACGCCGCTTCGCGTTGACATCCAGATAAGCCGCGGCAATGGCGTTGAGCAGCCGCGCAGCAAACACCGGATCGGGATCCTCGAGATTGAGCTGCATGATGCCCGACTGGCGTTTCGTTTCCGCCCCGGTCAACTTGGTCAGGATGGCGTCGAGTCGCACGGACGTGGCAACCCGCCGTACACGGAACTCCGTACCGGCGCGCGCCACGATCCGCGACACCTCCACGCGATAGCCGTTGCCTTCGCTCGGCGAGCCGATTACGCCCTTCAACACCTCCTGGCCATCGCTGTCCTTCAACACGAACCGATTGCCGTCGAGATAATCGAACTCCAGCTTTTTGCCAAGCTGTGCATCAGGGACATCAAACCTGGTGAATTCGATTCGTTCACCGCCCCACGCCCAGAACGGGGTATTGAACAACGGAATGACGAGACCATTCGCATCTTTCGACAGGATCGAACCCAGCAAACCCGCGACGAGCGGAATCCGATTGCTGACTGAAACTTCCGCCTGCGCGGCGGTCGCCTCGATCGCCTGGGTGACAACCGTGCGCGAGCGGGCGATATCGATTTCGCCGACTACGGCAGAATTCTGAATATCCAGTGCATTTGAAATCTCGGAAAGCGAACCCAGCGCGCTATGCTTGTTTTCCTGGACCTGTATCAGCGTATCAACAGAGTAAATCGGCGTCGCCGAAATGGCATATAAAAATGCCAGTAGCAGACACCCCAGAAAAACGGAAATAAACGCTCGTCGATAATAAAATAAATTTTCGAGCAATTCGGCCAGTGTAAAGCGGGACGCGTCGCGAGAAATATTTCCCGCTCCGTCCCGGTACTCATTAGGCGAAGGTCGATCCAATGCCATGCAAAAACTCCCAAATTGCCACCTTGCCAGGCTTCACGCGGCGGCGCGTGCGCTCGGCCATGCGAGCCGCGCGACGCGTACCAGGTCGCGCCGTCCCGGGCACCTACCCTGCTGCCGACCGCCGATCGGCAAAAAGTACGTCACTGAACCGTTGCCGCAGGAACACCAATGATTCTGTTTGTCCGGCCACTATGCGGTAAATGCCCGGCGCGCTAAGTGCGATGGCTTACATTAATAAGCACTGGCGGTGCGAATCACTGGGTTGCCTACCTGTCTCGTGCTATGTTGAGTAGGCGTTGTTTCCGCTTCCGGCAACCCGTGACAATACTGTGGCTTGATGGCGCAATCAGGCATATGACGTGAGCACGTCTTTTCATATCATTCATCGCGTCACCCCGTTTGACGATTTTTATCAAAAAAACGGCGCAGAACCATCGCTATCGGGTGTCGAGATGAAAAAATCTTCTGACCTGGAAGGCACGGCGAGTATCAAATTTATTTAAATTGTTTCTAAATACAGGACTATCCGGCCGGCAGATCGGCCGGCTTACCATGTTGAATGACGATATGAACACCCCCCTGCTATTCGATGCGCTCGCGCCGAAACAGAACGAACCTGCGGTGCGTCGAATGCGCGCCGCGCTCTCCCTGGCGCTGTCCACCCTGCTTTCGGCGTGTGCGTTTGCACCCGGCCAGCACATGGCGGAGCCGGCCGCACTGCCGGTCACGACCGCCGACAATGGCGACGTGACCAGCGACAAGAAGGTCGCGGTCAAGCAGATCGATCTGACGCTGATCAACCAGATTCACACCGAGCAGAAGCACCTTCCCGCGTGGTCGATTCCGGGCAATCTGCTCGGCAAGCCTAGTGCCTACAAGCTTGGCCCGGGTGACGTGCTGCAAATCACGGTGTGGGATCACCCCGAATTCGCCGCCGCTGTCGGCCAGCCGACGCAGAACACGAGGCCCTCCGACGCAGCGCCAGGTTTCGTCGTCGATAGCGACGGCAACGTGCAGTTTCCCTACGTGACGCGACCGATCCATGCGGCCGGAAAGACCGCGGCGCAAGTCCAGCGGGAACTCGATGCCGAGCTCAGGAAGGTGTTCGTCAAACCACAAGTGACCGTTCGCGTGGCATCGTTCCGTGCCGAGCAAGTGTATGTGGACGGCGAAGTACGCGCCCCCGGCTCGCAGACGATCAACGACATTCCAATGACACTGGTCGAAGCGGTCAATCGTGCAGGCGGCTTTGCGCCGACCGCGGATCAGAGTCGCGTGACGGTCACGCGCAACGGCGAGATCTATCCGGTGAATGTCGCGCAGATGATGAAGACCGGCAAAAGCCCTGCCACCATCATGCTGCAGCCCGGCGACCTGTTGCATGTGGGTGCTCGCGACGACAATCCCGTCTATGTCATGGGTGAAGTGAACAAGCCGCTGGCCGTGCCGCCGCTGCGCGATGGCTCGCTCACGTTGAGTGCGGCGCTTTCGGAGGCCGGGCAACTCAACCAGCAAACGTCGAACGCCCAGCAGGTTTTCGTGCTTCGCAAGGCCGCCGACAGCGAGCCGGTCATCTTTCACCTCGACCTGAAGTCGCCCGTCTCGATGCTGCTCGCGAATCAGTTTCCGCTCGCGTCGAAGGATATCGTGTATGTCGACAACACCGGCCTGGTGCGCGCGAGCCGCGTGCTGAACCTGTTGCTGCCGGCGATCAGCGCGGGGTTGACCGGGGCGCTCGTCACCAAGTAATCGGGATGTCGACAGGACGGCTACGGCGACGCCTGTCGACTCGCATCGCACCATGGCAGCCGCGCGGACAGATGGCGAATCCAACGCATCACGCTGCCATCGCCGCCGAGTCGACCGCGCGCGGATCGCATCAACCCGAACGCGCGGACAGATTGATGAGGCCGACCCGGTCGCGACAGAGAACATACGCGAGCGCGATAGCGACGGCCGATTCGGCGATCAATACCGCGATGGCCGCCCCGCGCTCCGCGAACAGCATGGCAAGCGGCGGCAGCAGTGTCACATTCAATACGCCGGACGAGATCAGGATGACGCTGAAGGCGCGCTTCATGCCCATCGGCAACATGGTTTGAACGCCGAACAGATCGGTCATGCATGCCATGAACGGCACCAGCGCCAGACAACGCAGTACGCCGACCGTCGGCGCAAACGAGCTGCCGTACAGGATCCGGACGACGAACGGCGCGCAGGCGTAGATCGTTGCCGACATGGCCAGCACCAACGCGCCCTGCAGAACGATCAGCTTTCGCAAGAACGCGAACGCGTCGTCACGCGCGTGATGCATCAGGTACGTCACGTGCGGATAGGTTGCTGCTCTCAGCGGTTGAAGCAGACCGACTGCTGCCCGAATCAACTTGTCACCGGCGGCAAAATAGCCGGCGGCGACACTCCCCGAGACGATACTCAGCAGAACGGTATTGGTCGACGCGTAGAACGAGATCGACGTCGATGCCAGAAATACCTGCGAGCCGCCTTTCAGGGCGGCTGCGATGTCGGCGAACCGCACACGAACAGTTTCGATCTCGCGACGCAAGAACAGATAGGCAAGCAACGTCACCCCGCAAAGCAGCGGCACCGCAGCGTTGATGACAACCGCGTGCAGGAGATCGTCCGGCGTGCGCACCCACATGAAGAAGGCCACGACACTGCATGCACGGTATACGACCACCGTGGCACTGTAGACGCTCAACTTCTGGATGCCCTGAAAGTACCAGCCCGGCGTAAGCGCGGCGCCCACCGCCATCCCGAACCCGATCAGCAGGGCCGTGCGTTCCGCCGCGAAATGCGGGACGAGCAGGGTCAGGACGACGAGTACGGCGAAGCCGGCGACCGTGATCGCCCATTGGGCGCACACCGTTGCCCAGAAAATCCGGGATCGTTCCACCCTGCCGTCGGCCAGCGCGACGCGGGGCGTCGCTGTCAGGTCGAAGCTGTAATTGGCCAGGTTGATGAAATACGTTGTCACCGCCAGCACGAACGACAACCGTCCGTACTGCAGCGGGCCGAGCACGCGCGTCAGCAGGGGCAACGTGACGAGCGGCACGACGTACGTCGAGATTTGCAATGCGAACAACAAGGCAAAATTTTTTCGGACAGCGGTCATCGTGCTTTCAGGGCTGAGAGTAAACAGTGTGCCGCGGCTGCCAATGTGCCCACGTTCACGATACCTCCCTACCGATGCCGAGTACGGTGCGCAGCGACGACGCGTAGCGTTCGACCGAGTAACGCGACCAGTCGTAATGACGATCGTCGCTATCGAGATGCGTGCGCAGTTCGGCGAGCGCGCGCGCGAGGCCTTCCGGCGTGCTCCGGTAGAGAATCTTGTTGCCGATCTCGTCGCCAAAGGTCGACAGGCTTCCGATGTCGTGCACGAGCGCCGGCAGGCCGAGCATCGCTGCCTCGACAATCACGAGGGGGGCATTTTCCACCCAGATCGACGGCAACACGAGCGCATCGTGCCGGGGTAGCGCGGCGAACAACGTTGCATGATCGAGGCGCCCGGCAAAACGCAGCCGCCCTGACTCGATGAGTGTCGCGTGCCGTTTCTCCAGGTCGGCCCGCTCCGCTCCGTCGCCGTAGACGGTCAGCGACGCAATCGCATCGCCGGCCGCTTCGCTCATGAGCGCGAGAAACCGACCGAGCCCCTTGTCCGCGTCCACGCGACCGACGAACGCCAGATCGAGGCGATCGCCCCGGACGGGTTTGGGCGGATGGGGAATCAGCGTCGAGTCGATCGGATTCGGCACCAGTGTCGCGCGTGTTCGGCCACACTGCGCAATGAGGTCGCGCATGAACGGACTCGGACAGAGAATCTCGTCGAACAGGCCAAGCGGATCGAAAAGCGCGTTGACCGCATGCCAGTGCAGCTTCTTCGCGACATCGTGAAGAACACCGCGCGGGCTCGCCGCAAGCGCGATGCGCCGGCCGCGATGCAGCTGGTCGATCGGCAACGGTTGCGCGCATCCGCGGGGATAAATCAGCAGGCTCGGGTTGTAGAACAACAAATGGTAATCGTGCGCGGTCATGAACAAACCACATCCCGAGTGCCGCTTGTAGCGAGCGAGCACGGGCAGAATCGCGCTCGACAGCAGGTTGTGGTAATTGTGCACGAGGATGCGTTGCGGGCGAAATCGATCGAGCAGCGTGACGAGCGCACGCGCGGCGGCACGTGACCATGCGCGTGCGCGCCCGCTGCCGTCGACATCGGGCAATGCACGCTCGTCGAAGGTTTCGACCACGACCCCCTGGCAAGCACGAAGCACGTCGACGGACACCCGGTACACTTCCTCGCCCCCGCCCTTCCGAACGAAGTCGTTGATCACCAGCACATGCATTACGATCGACCTCGGTGGACGCCATGTCGCGCGCGCGATGCGACGTCATCGCCTGCTTGGCCGGGCCCGACTTTCGCTCGCTCGTTTCGCGAACCGGCGTCATCCCGTGTCGCGTGCGCAAGATCGTGCGTTACCCGCTGGCGGTGACGCCTGCCCCACTTTCGATGTGTCCGACACGCTTGCTTCATTGTCATTCCTGGATGGAGTCGCGATGGCGCTTGCGAACTGGCAACCCCATGAAAACTCGACACGATCAGGATAAGGTGACCGAAGCAGCGGATCTGTTCGTCCGGTTACGTTAGCGGGAGACTTTGGCAAAACCACCACCGGCCGACGCCCCGGAGCTACGATCCCGAGACGCTCGCCCGGGAGAGACGCGGTGATCGCCGCCCGGTGAGGTCTGCATGCGACGTCTGCACGAACGTCATGAAGGCGCGTGTTCCGGTTGCGCGGGTATCGCGAATTCGGCCGGCGCGTACCAGCCGGCAAGCAGCTCGGCGCAACGGGTGACGACATACCGCGCAGCGGCGTTGCCGTACAGCGAATGATCGAGCGCGTCCTGCATGTCGACGGATACGTTCGGCCAATGCGCGAACGCACGGGATGCGGGGCCGAAATGCCGGACGAGCGCGTCGACGCCCGTATCGAATGTGCCGTAGATGAGATGGGTACGGATGCCGCCGGCCGACATGTGATGCAGCAATCCCCGAGGCGTCTCGTGGCCCGGCCGCCAGCCGAAATGCTCGCCGACACGCTTGACGGGCACGGTCATGACGCCCGCGACCAAACGAAACACGGCACGCAGGACCGGCCGCAGGTCCCGCCCTTCGAGCAGCAGCCGACGCAGCTTGTGGCGGCTGCGCAGCGATGCCCAATAGCCGCGCATCGAATTTGTCTGGTTATTGACGACATTCGCGAGCGTTTCTCCGCGTGGCCAGATGAAAACCGGTAGATTGACCGCAATCACGCCGGCGAGATGCTCGCGCGCGGCGGCATGAAGCGATGCGTACGCGCCAGAGCAAATCCCGAACGCAACGATCTCGCGATGCCCCTGCGCCTTCAGCCAGTCCGCTGCGGATGCGATATCGACGATCACCTGGTCCGAATACGGAATGTCCGACTGATCGTCTCTCGCACGCGCGCCGCTGTCGCCGATGCCGCTCGAATCGATACGCAGGCTGCTGATACCCGATGCCGCGAGCGATCGCGCCAGTCGAACCGCAAACCGACCGTCGGCGACATGCGGATTGGCCGCCGTATTGGTAATCAACAGGGTCGGCGCGGCAGCGCGTCGGATGCTGCCCGCCGGTTCGCACAGCACGCCGACCAGGCGCCCTGACCCCACGGAGACCATCCGTTCGATACTGCCTTCCCCGGTCAGCGTCACGGCCGACTCGACATCCCGCGCGGAAACGCGAACGGTCGCATCGGAACCGTCGTCGATCCAGTTCACCACCGTGTCGAGCAATCCGTCGGGCAGCCGCGACCACACCGGCTCCCTCATGAGGCCGCCCCAATCGGGGCAGGTCCGAACATCGACCGAAACAGCGCGTGCCTGCAGCGCGTCCGACAGCGCAGGAGCGTCCCCGTATGGCGCATCGACGAGCAACGCGCGCGCCGGCAATGCCTGCAATCGTTCCGCAGACTCGCACAGGTTGATGCCTCGGAGTGCCGCGACGAGATCATCGGGATACGCGTGCCCGAGCACATGCAGAGGTTGCTCCTCCCGAATCGCATCCCGCACGGCCGGCGGCGCGTTATCGAGCCAGCGTTGCGCGACGAGAGAAAGCTCGCGCAGGTAGCCGCGGCCGCGCACCACTGGCGCCAGCGCGACGAAGCGCGTGAACCCGGGGATACCGTCCGCGGCGAGGAGCGCCAATGCGGCACCGGCGCGCACGCCGACGAGCGTCAGCGTGTCCGACACGACACGCTCGCGCAACGCATCGACGGCATGCCGAACGCTCGCGAGCATGTGTTCGAAGCGGTCAGCGTCGCGTTCGTCGCCCAGCGAGTCGCCGCTCGCCGGATAGTGGAATCGCAGCACCGGAAAGCCGCGATCGGCGAGATGCTCGGCGAGCGCGCGCACGAGTTTGTGAAGCCAGAGCGACTCGTGACCGAGCGGCTCGCAAATCACGATGCCGTGCGGGCGATTGCCTGCATGAAACCAGCCGACACATCCGTTGAACTGAATGGGTGTCATGATCCGGTCCTTGCGCTGTACACCTGATGGCCCGATGCGCTGCTGGATGCCTGCCGCATGCCGCGAAGCAGGCATCCGGCTACCGGAAACGACTGCACGTGCGTCCGGACGAACGTCGACTTGCGGCCGCCACGAGGCTGCAGGTACGCTCGGCCGCATAAAGCCAATCGGGAACGACTGACGTTGCGACGATGCGAGCCGATTCCCCGTAACCGGCCCCGTCCTTGCGTATCGATTTGGATTCCCACGAAAACGCCTGTATGTGAAAACACCCGCATGCCCGACCGGGTCCGGCGAGTGCCTGTCGAGGATCGCCTGACCGGCAAGCGCCTCTGGGTTGAAATTGGTCTTGGTAATTTTTTGGTCGGATGACGTTACATTTCCGTTCCCTACCCCCGAATCAGCTCGGCACACCGGATATGGCGTGCCCATTCGAATATCGACGATTAGGCCACTCAATCCCGACAGATTCCGTACGTCACATTACATTTTCACAACGCGCCTCCCGGACTGGCGGCGCCACGGATTCGCCGCGCACCCGACGCCGCCGATGTGACCAAGCGTTTCACCCGGATTCTTCGTCCGTCGGTCAAGGCAAGCGTCGCCGGACGGGGCACTTCGCCCGGCACGAACGCCTTCGCGTCGCTTGCTGCATGTACACGCACCGCACCCCGGTCCGACAACGCGCACGGTAATACTCGATTGAACACCGTCCGGCACGGTAGATATGTGAGCAACCTCACTCAACACCTCAGTTGAAGGCGGGCCCGCGTCGTTGAACTCGGCACCACCGCCATTCCCCCAGTCCCGGAATCAAAACGGCATTCACGACGGGCAGTGCTCGAAATGACCGAAGCACGGTTGGATGCGCGCGCAACGAAATGGAACGCACGCGTCGGCACGTGACCGCTGTGCAAAAGTGCCTTCTCCCAGGTACTTCTTACCCGACCACACCCCGCCATCGGGAACGATGACCGTCTTTCCGGCCCGCTACGCGCCCCTACGAAATAAAGATCACACGTATCGGTAGAAACACCGATGCTGTAGTCAAACTACATTCATACCATTAGTCGCTGCAGAGAATCGCTACATCCGATTCGGCAGCGTCGGGCGGTCCGCGTCGCCGTCCTCTATGTTCGATCGGGCCCAACCGGCCGTAACGATTCCCCGCCTGGCCCGGCATGCCGACGCGCAACCACCCAGCATCGCCAGCCAATTGCGTCCGGTGCGAATCCATCGGACTTGTGCAGCTCCAGACATCATCCGAACAACCGGCAATACGATCATGGAGAGCAACATGCGGGACACACTCTGGCCGGCCATCGTGCTGGCAGCGACCCTCTGCACCACCGCCTATGCGGGCGGCGCCGATTTCAACGCGCAGGGCGACGCGACCGATACGTTCGCGTCGGCCGCGGCGGTTCGGCGCGCTGACTGGCTCGTGCGCAAGATGACGCTCGACGAAAAACTTCAATTCATTCATTCGCAATACGAAATGTCAAAGGTGCCGGGCGGTGGCGCCGGCTACATCCAGGGCGTGCCGCGGCTCGGCATTCCCGACCTGAACATGGTCGATTCAGCGACGGGCTCCGGCAGCACGTCGCAGGCCAGCACGACGTTCCCCGCGACGATCGCCGTCGCCGCGAGCTGGGATCGCCGCCTGTCGTACGACTACGGCAAGCAGGTCGCGATCCAGTTGCGCGCGCAAGGATTCGGCATGGGCCTCGCCGGCGGCACCAACCTCGCGCGCGAACCGCGCGGCGGCCGCCTGTTCGAGTATCTCGGCGAGGATCCGCTGCTGGCCGGCGACCTGCTCGCCGAACGCACGCTCGCCACGCAGCGGCAGAAGGTCATCGCGACCATCAAGCACTACGCCGGCAACGAGCAGGAGCACGGCCGGATGGGCGGCAACACGCAGATCGACGAGCGCACGCTGCGCGAGCTGTACCTGCTCCCATTCGAGATCGCCGCGAAGCGCGGGCGGCCCGGCAGCGTGATGTGCAGCTACAACCGCCTGAACGGTACCTATGCGTGCGAGAACCCCCATCTGCTGAACGACGTGCTGAAGAACGAATGGGGCTTCCAGGGCCAGGTACAGTCCGACTGGGGCGCCACGCACAGCACCGCCGCCGCGATCAACGCCGGGCTCGACGAGGAAGAAGACGTCGGCCCGAGCGTGTACCTGACACCGGCGGCGGTCAAGCAGGCGATCGCGAACGGCTCGGTGTCGACCGCGCGCCTCGACGACATGGTGCGCCGTAAGCTCGCTGCGATGATCCGCGTCGGCGTGATGGACGATCCGGCCAAGGGCGGCGGCACGATCGATTTCGCGGCCGGCAACCGATTCGCGCAGGCGGCCTCCGAGCAGTCGATCGTTCTGCTGAAGAACGACGGCAACCAGTTGCCGCTCGCCGCGTCGGCGCTGTCGCGTATCGCGGTGATCGGCGGCCATGCCGATGCGGCCGTGCTGTCGGGCGGCGGCTCGGGCAACACGCGCGACCCCGTATCGGGATCGTTCGCGGGTTGCGGCGGCCTGACGTTCGGGTCATCGACGGGGTGCAGCTGGTGGCGCAATCCGTGGCTGAAGGTGGACGTGCCGATCGTCGCGGCGATCCGTGCGCTCGCGCCGGCCGCGCAGGTCACGTATGCCGGCAACAGCGATCAGCAGTCGCCGTTCCGCGCGTACACGCAGCAGGAGATCGATCAGGCCGCGGCACTCGCGGGCCGTTCGGACGTCGCGATCGTCGTGGTGGCGCAGCCGGCCGGCGAGGATTTCGGCGATCTCCAGAGCCTGAGCCTTGCGAACCCGTCGAACCAGGATGCGCTCGTCGAAGCCGTCGCGCGCGCGAATCCGCACACGATCGTCGTCGTCCAGAGCGGCAACCCGGTGCTGATGCCGTGGAAGGACCAGGTCTCCGCGATCGTCGAGGCGTGGTATCCGGGCGAAGCCGGCGGCAAGGCGATCGCGAACGTGCTGTTCGGTGCGGTCAATCCGTCCGGCAAGCTGCCCGTCACGTTCCCCGCGCGCGACCAGGATTCGCCGACCTGGGGGCAAAACGGCGCGTTCGACAACGATCCCGTCTATGCGGAAAAGCTGAACATGGGCTATCGCTGGTATGACGCGCACAACATCAAGCCGATGTTCGAGTTCGGCTACGGGCTGTCGTACACGCACTTCGCGTATTCGGGGCTGTCGGTGTCGAAGCAATGGGACGGGTCGCTGAGCGTCGCGTTCACGGTGCGTAACGACGGGCGCGTCGCCGGCGCGGAAACGCCGCAGGTCTATCTCGGCGTGCCGTACAAGGACGAACCGCCGAAGCGCCTGGTCGGCTGGGAGAAGATCCGGCTGAATCCGGGCGAGACGCGGCGGGTGCGCGTGACCGTATCGCCGCGGATGCAGAGTGTATGGGACACGTCACGTAATGGCTGGCGCGTGGTGCCGGGCGGAACGGTGTACGTCGGTGCATCGTCGCGGGATATCCGGTTGCAGGGGCACTGAGCGGTGGAGGAAGAACGGAAGCGCCGCGTGCGTCGTGCGCGGCGCTTCCGTATTCACGCATCCGCAAACGCGCACCTTACCGGAACAACAGCGCCAGCATCGTCGCGAGCGCGGCAATCGCGGCGATCCCCGCCGCCAGCCCGGCGAGATGCGCGGCGATCACCAGGCCGGCCGGCAATCGCGCGAATGCCGGGCCGCAGTCCTCGCCCGCCGGCCGGGCCCGCGATCGGAACGCGGCGCCGGCCATCACCCCCCACTCCCCTCGAGCGTATCGAGCAACGGCCGGGCCAGGTGCAAAACCTGGTACACCGTGCCAGCGCCGCCATCATCCGGCTCCTGCTCCGATACGAGCACGCGCGTCAGCCGCCAGCGCAGCGGATCGAGGCTGACGGCGGCCGCAACCGTACCCTGCCGCGCCGCCACGTCGCGATTGCGCTCGACCTCCCGTGCCAGCGTCGCATCGAGGTCGGCGTCCGCCGGAATATCGATGGCTTCCAGGCGCACGAAGCGTCCCGTCGATGCGCTGCCCTTGCGCGCATCGAGCGCGACCTGCACATCGATCGGCGCGCGCCCGAAACTGTCCGTCACGACCCGATAGCGGCCATCGGTGACGAACCTGGCGAACGCCTGTTCATTGCGCCACAGATAAAGCGACGCATAGCCGTTTTCCGTCGCACCGTAGCGGCCCGCCTCGCGCAGCAGAAACCCCTTGAACACGAGATCCGGCGTGTCGTCCCAGAGCCTGCCGCGCTCGCGCACCCGATTGCGGATGATGTCGAGGTCGTAGTCCGCCGGCAGGCGGTGCACGTAGTACGCGGTCAGCATGATCGACTCCTGGGATTGACAAGGGAGATTCCGAACGGCTCGAGAACAGCGTAGAAGACCTCGAATCATTTGAAAAGACGATGGCAGAATATTTCAATGATTCGCTTTCTTAATGGATGAGTGCGTGGTGAAAACGCTCGATATCGAAGCCGTGCAGGCGTTCGTGCTGACCGCCGACCTCAAGAGCTTCACGCGGGCCGCCGAGGCAATGGACACGACGCAGTCCGCGGTGAGCCTGAAGATCAAGCGACTTGAAGACGGCCTCGGCCGCCGTTTGCTGGAACGCACGCCGCGGCAGGTTCGCCTGTCGGCCGACGGCACCGCGTTCCTGGAACCCGCGCGCGAGCTCGTAGCCGCTCACCAGGGTGCGGTCGGCGCGTTCGGCGCCGGCCAGCGGCGGCTGGTGATCGGCGTGAGCCATCATGTCGTCGGCGCCGATCTGCCGATGCTGCTTCGGCGCATGAGCGAAGCGGAACCGGGGCTCGTGCTCGAGATCCGGGTCGCCGCGTCGCGCGACGTGCTCGATGCGTTCGATCGCGGCCAGCTCGATGCCGCCGTCGCGCTACAGCACGACAGCCGGCGGCTCGACGGGGAAACCCTGCTGTCGGAATCGTTCGGCTGGATGGCCGCGACCGATTTCGAATACCATCCGCCGCAACCGCTGCGGCTCGCGACGCAGGCCGAGCCGTGCAGCGTGCGCCGCATGGCGGTCGGCGCGCTGGACGAAGCCGGTGTGGCGTGGACGGAAGTGTTCGTCGGCGGCGGCGTGGCGACGATCGGCGCGGCGGTGTCCGCGGGGCTGGCCGTCGCCGCGCTCGGGCATCGGGTGGCGCCCGTCGGGACGGTCGACGTGGGCGCGCGATACGGGCTGCCGCCGTTGCCGGCGCGCGACGTGGTGCTCTACTCGAACCTGACCGATGCGCGGGCCCGGCAGGCGCTGCGTACGCTGGGCGCGGCGCTGCGGTCGTCGGTCGGCGTGCGGTGATAGCGCGCTTGAACCATCAGAGAAAAAATTGGGACGGCCGCTGCCGCACCATGCACGGTGGCACTTCGCCATTCCGTATCCGGCACCTCACCCGGATCGGGCCCTGACGGCATCGAAAGGCTTCGACGCGCGCCACGGTAAAATTCCGTCTTCATCGCGCCCATGCAGGTGCTCCGTGCCTGCGCTGGCCAGCCCCCAAAGAACCGACACGCCATCATCATCTTGATTTCCTCACACTTTCCCCGTCGCGACGCATGATGTACTCGCTCGCCACCACCTACATCCGGGAACTCGAGATCCGCAAGAGCCGCTTCATCGCCTACGCGATTCCCGTCGACGACCGCGACGCCGCGATGCAGGCGCTGCAACGCCTGCGCGACGAGCATCCAGCCGCCACGCACGTGTGCTGGGCGTTGCTGGCGGGCGGCCAATCGGGGATGTCGGACGACGGCGAGCCGTCCGGCACGGCGGGCCGGCCGATCCTGGAAGTGCTGCGCCATCACGATCTCGACGGGGTGCTCGGCGCGGTCGTCCGTTACTACGGCGGCGTGAAGCTCGGCGCGGGCGGGCTGGTGCGCGCGTACACCGATGCAATCGCGTCGGCGCTGCTCGATGCCGAGCGCGTCGAGCGGATCCGCTACACGCGGCTCGCCATCGAGATCGGCTACCCCGAGGAGGCGCGCGTGCGCCGCTGGATCGAACAGGCGGGCTACGAACTGGTGGACAGCGCGTACGGGATGACGGTCAAGCTCGTGATCAAGCTGCCCGAGACCGCCGACGCGAACGCGCGGACCGAGTTGTTCGACCTGACGCAAGGGCGATCGGGCTTTCTCGACCTGTAACGAGCGGCCGCTATCGTCCCCGCCCCGCCACCCCGCCGCCTGCAAATTCCGCCAAAAAATCAGATACGTCCGATAGAAAAACCGCGCACCGCCACTTAATCTCATCGAGTTCCCGGCGATTCGTGCCGTACACGTTTTATCCGCAGGCCGGCGCAGGCAGCACGCAACCGCCACCGGCCGGGGCGGCACGCCAAGGCCGGGCGTGCCGACGTGCGGTTTGTCACGCGTCGCCAATAATCAAAACTCGACTACGGGATAACGGACGCATGCATCAACTGCAGACACTGCAAGCCCAGCTTGCGGAACTCGATCGGCGCATCAAGGCGGCACGCAGCCGCGAACGCCGCGCGGTGCTGGCGCAGGTACGCGAGCTCGTCACCGGCTACGCGCTGACCGCGCGGGAAATCTTCGGGCAGGGTTACAGCGATCGCGCGAAGCTGTTTACGGTCGGTGCGAAGTATCGCGACCCGGCAACCGGCGCGACATGGAGCGGCCGCGGCCGTGCACCCGCATGGATCGTCGGGCGCGACCGCACCGCGTTCCTGATCCGGGAGTAACGCGCGCCGCATTGCGCGGCGCGCCCGGTCATCGCATCGAATCCGCGCCTGCCGTTCAGTAAGTGTCCGGCACGATCATGTTGTCCGGCACCGGTCGACGGATGTAATCCTCGTGATGCTCGCGCGGCGGCAGGTCGATCGGTGCGTGCGGCACCTCGTGGTACGGCACCTGCTGCAGCAGGTGGTGAATGCAGTTCAGGCGCGCGCGCTTCTTGTCGACGGCCTGCACGACCCACCACGGCGCTTCCGGAATGTGCGTGCGCTGCAGCATCTCTTCCTTCGCGGCCGTATAGGCTTCCCAGCGGCGGCGGCTCTCGAGGTCCATCGGGCTCAGCTTCCACTGCTTGAGCGGATCCTCGATCCGGCTCTGGAAGCGCACTTCCTGCTCGTGATCGGTGATCGAGAACCAGTACTTGACGATCTGGATCCCGCTACGCACCAGCATCTTCTCGAACTCGGGCACCGAACGGAAAAACTCCTCGTATTCCTCGTCGGTACAGAAGTTCATCACGCGCTCGACGCCCGCGCGGTTGTACCAGCTGCGGTCGAACAGCACGATCTCGCCGCCGGCCGGCAGATGCGCGACATAGCGCTGGAAATACCATTGCGTGCGTTCGCGGTTGTTCGGCGCCGGCAGCGCCGCCACGCGGCAGACGCGCGGGTTCAGCCGCTGCGTGATGCGCTTGATCGCCCCGCCCTTGCCGGCCGCGTCACGCCCCTCGAAAATGACGACGAGCCGGTGCCCGGTGCTCACGACCCAGTCCTGCAGCTTCACGAGCTCGCCCTGCAGCCGGAACAGCTCGCGGAAATACTCCTTGCGCGCCTCGCGGCGCTCCTGCGAAAACAGCAGGTCGTCGTTGTCGTCGAAGCGGCGATCGTCGAGCTCCATCTCGAGCTCTTCGTCGTAGGCGTCGACCAGATCTTCCTCGAAGCGGCGCTGGCGCGCCTCCATCGATTCCATATCGGTGCGGTCGTCGGTCTCGGTGCGGGTATCGTTGTCGCCCATGGGGCCTCCTTCCATCATTGACGCAGCAAACGCAGACATTATCCCAGTGTCGCGCGTCAAATTCATGAAAAAGGGGCCGGCGCGCCGGTCAGAAGCGGAACGCGAGCAGCACGCTGGCCAGCACGGGGTTCGCGGAAATATCGAACGTGTTCGATGCGAGTTGCCGATTCGGCTGGTCGATGTCCAGCGTAATCTTCGTCCGTAACGGGATATAGGTCACCATGCCGGTGATCCAGAACTGGCGGGTGATCTGGTAGCTCGCGCCGACGGTGAACACCGGCTCCCACACGCTCTTCACCTTGGCCGACACGTTGGTCTTGCCCGACAGCAGCAGGTCGCCGCCGGCATCCCAGATCCGCTGGAACAGCGACGGGTCGAGCAGCAGCGACTGCAGGCTGCCGATGTCCGCGCCCGCCGCGAGCAGCCCGCCGAGCGACGCGAGCTTGCGCTGGAACACGGGATTCAGGTTCGTGTTCGTGAAGCGCGTATAGCTGACGCCGATGCCCGCGAACGGGCGGAAACGATCCTCACGCTCGCCGAGGTAATACTTGAACACGACGGAGCCGAGCCACGCGCGCGTGGTCGCGAGCGGGTTGCTTTGCGTGTTCGCGAGGTCGATCAGCGGAAGGCGCCCGTGGACGCCGGAAAAAATCCGGTCGAGCGGCAGCGCGATGCTGCCGTGCCCGCGCAGCGTCAGCACCGGCGGAATGCCCCCGCCGAGTTCGGCCGCCCAGTTCTCCGAGAAAAAGTGCGTGAACGTGAAAGCCAGCGTGTTCGTATTGCTGAGCGACAGGCTCGAACCGGGGTTCTGGAAGCTGTTCAGCCCGAGTGCGTCCGTGTGCGTCGTCACCGGCGTCGATCGGCCGGTCGTGCCGACGAAGTGCCAGCCGACGCCGACCATGTTGCGGTCGTCGCCCATCAGCTGCGTCAGCAGCGGCGGCGCCTGGGCGGCCGGCAGATCGGGCAGCCGCGACGGGTCGATCGGATGCAGTTCGTACGGCATCCGGTCGGCGTGGACGACGCCGTCCGCCGGCCGGTCATCCACCGTTGCATCCGGTGGCGCGGCCGGCTCGCAGCCGCCGGCTGCGCCGTTGTCGTCGAAGCCGATGCCGTCCGCGCCATCGTCGCGTGTGGCCGCGCATGCGCGCCCCGCCCCGCGGGTCCGCTGGCCGAGCGTGATCTTGCGCGCCGTGAACGGCACGGTGTCGGATCGCGGCGCATCGACCAAATCGCCGCGACCGCGGCGAGCCGGCCCCGCATCGGTCGCCCACGCGCCCGCATCGAAAGATCGGCAGAGCGTCGGGTAGGGAAAGAAGGTTTGCCTGAGTGTAGTTCTAGGTGGGCGGCTGGACAGTCACTCAAAAAAA
>NZ_JAAGPH010000104.1:0-29641 GCF_017104705.1 Burkholderia sp. Se-20373
GTAATAGAGCCCCTTCGCGAAGGTGGAAGGCATGCGCAGCAGCGCGGGCGCGGCGGCGGCCTGGCGTCGCAGCGGGCTCGTGTCGAGCACGGCCGTGACGTGCGCGCCGGCCTTCGCATACTGGTACCGAGCACAGTAAAGTGTCGTTCGGCGAGAACGCGCTAGAGCGTGACGCCGGTTTCGATCGCGACGCCGTGCGCGCGCAGCCAGCAGATGTAATAGAGCCCCTTCGCGAAGGTGGAAGGCATGCGCAGCAGCGCGGGCGCGGCGGCGGCCTGGCGTCGCAGCGGGCTCGTGTCGAGCACGGCCGTGACGTGCGCGCCGGCCTTCGCATACTGGTACCGAGCACAGTAAAGTGTCGTTCGGCGAGAACGCGCTAGAGCGTGACGCCGGTTTCGATCGCGACGCCGTGCGCGCGCAGCCAGCAGATGTAATAGAGCCCCTTCGCGAAGGTGGAAGGCATGCGCAGCAGCGCGGGCGCGGCGGCGGCCTGGCGTCGCAGCGGGCTCGTGTCGAGCACGGCCGTGACGTGCGCGCCGGCCTTCGCATACTGGTACGCGACGAGATACAGCAGCGGCCCCGTGCCCGCGAACACGATGCGCCGGCCGATCGCGCAGCCTTGCGCCTTCAGCGCGACCTGCGCGCCGCCGAGCGTATAGACGCCCGCGAGGGTCCAGCCCGGCACCGGCAGCATGCGGTCGGTCGCGCCGCTTGCGACGATCAGGTGCGAATACGGCACGGTCACTTCGCGGCCGCCCTGCAGCGTATCGACGCGGCCTGCGCCACATGCCCACGCGAGCGTGTCCGGCCGGTAGTCGACGTGCGGCAGCAGCGCGGCCATGGTCCGGTGCACGGCGTCGGCCTTGGCGGCCTCGAACCCGTACAGCGTGCGCTTGCCGCGCGCGAAAGCACCGTGCGCCGGCGGTTGCCGGTAGATCTGTCCGCCCCAGCGCGCGTTCTCGTCGAGCACGACGGGGCGCAGCCCCGCGTCGACCAGCGCCTCGGCCGCGCGCACCCCGGCCGGGCCCGCGCCGACGATCACCGGTTGCAGTGCATCGTTCATCGCGTGTCTCCGGTTGCAACGGGCTGCGCGCCAGTGACGATCCGCATGCCGTCGACGATCGGCGCCGAGCACGCGCGCACGCGTGCGCCTGCTTCGGTGCGCACCCAGCAGTCCTGGCACGCGCCGATCAGGCAGAAGCCCGCGCGCGGCAGCCCGCTGAATTCGCTCACGCGCACGCGGCGCTGAGCGACGAGGATCGCGGTGAGCACGGTGTCACCGGCAAGCGCGTGCGCGGGGTGGCCGTCGAGCGTGAACGCGATGGCGGCGCGCTCGCGCTCGGCGACGCGCACGAATTGCGGGCCGTCATCGGCGATGTCGGAGGAACGGGAAACGGAAGTCATCGTCAGTGTTGGCCGATCAGGATGCGGTTCAGGCCGTACACGCGATCGAGCAGCAGCATCGCGCCGGCGGTGATGAAGATGACGAGCGCCGACACCGACGCCATCATCGGGTCGATCGACTCGGTCGCGTACATGTACATGCGCACCGGCAGCGTGACCGTCTGCGGCGACGTGACGAAGATCGACATCGTCAGCTCGTCGAAGCTGTTGATGAACGCGAGCAGCCACCCGCCGGTGATACCGGGCACGATCATCGGCAGCGTGATGCGGCGGAAGGTCGTCCACGGGTCCGCGCCGAGCGAGCACGCGGCCTGCTCGATGCTGCGGTCGAGGCCGGCGACGGACGCGAGCACGAGCCGCATCACGAACGGCGTGATGACGATCATGTGCGCGAGCACGAGCCACGCGAACGAGCCGGTCGCGCCGATCAGCGCGAAGAAGCGCAGCAACGCGATGCCGAGCACGAGGCCGGGGATCACGAGCGGCGACAGCAGCAGCCCGTTCAGGAATGCGCGGCCCGGAAAGGTCGCGCGGCCGATCGCGAGGCCCGCCGGCAGCGCGATCGCGAGCGACAGCGTCGCCGATGCGAAGGCGAGCTTCAGGCTGTTGAAGAACGCGGTGACGAAGTCCGGGTAGTCGAGGATCGCGCGGAACCAGCGCAGCGACAGCCCGTGGGTCGACAGCGTCAGCGTTTCGTCCGGCGTGAACGCGACCAGCACGACGATCGCGAGCGGCGCGAGCACGAACACGATCACGAGCGTGTGGAACGCGAGGGCGAAGGGGCCGTTCTTTCTCATCGGGATGCGCCTCCGAGGCTGCGCGCGTAGCGGCGTTCGAGCACGCGGTAGTAGGTGAGCATCACGACGAGGTTCGCGGCGAGCAGCAGCACCGCGATCGTCGCGCCGAGCGGCCAGTTCAGCGAGCCGAGGAATTCGTCGTAGACGGCCGTGGCCGCGACCTTCAGCCGGCGTCCGCCGAGCAGGCCGGGAATCGCGAATGCGCTCGCCGACAGCCCGAACACCATCAGGCTGCCCGACAGCACGCCCGGCATCAGCTGCGGCAGCACGATGCGGCGCAGCGTCGTGAATGGCGATGCGCCGAGCGACAGCGCCGCGTGCTCGGTCTGCGGATCGAGCCGTTGCAGCGCGGTCCACACCGGAATCACCATGAACGGCAGCATCACGTGCACCAGTGCGATCACGATCGCGAAGGTCGTGTATTCGAGCTTGTACGGCCCGAGGCCCGCGAGACCGAGCGCCTGGTTCACGAGCCCGCTCGTGTTCAGCAGCATGCTCCAGCCGAACGCGCGTACGACGACCGACACGAGCAGCGGCGCGAGGATCGCGAGCAGGAACAGCGAGCGCCACGGATCGCGCATTTTCGACAGCACGTACGCTTCCGGCGTGCCGATCGCGACGCAGATCGCGGTCGTGAGTGCGGCGATCCCGAACGTGCGCAGGAAGATCGTGTGGAAGTACGACGAGCCGAGCACTTCCGCGTAGTTGCCGAACTGGAACGCGGCGATCGCGCCCGTCGCCGGGTCGAAGCGGTAGAACGTCAGCACGAGCGTCATCGCGAGCGGCACGAGCACGAGCGCGGCGAACAGCGCGAAGGCGGGTGCGCACATCAGCCACAGCGGCGCATGCGCGCGCCAGGTTGCGCGTGGTGCGCGTGCGGCGGCGACGGTGCGTGTCGGCGTGGCCGCCGGCGCGTCGGGCTGCGCGAGGCCGGCCGGCACGTCGTCGGTGATCAGCGGGCGGGTGGGCTGTCCCATTCAGGCCTCCCGGCGCATCACGCGCACCGCGTCGCTGTGCCAGTCGATGCCGACCGGTGCGCCTTCCGCGAGCGGTTCCGCGCCTTCGTTCTGGCAGCACACGAGCACTTCGCCGAGCGCGCTGTCGACGCGGTACAGCCACTGGCTGCCGAGAAAGAAGCGGCTCGTGACGGTCGCGGCGAAGCGGCCGGCATCGGGCGCGCACAGCCGCAGCTTTTCCGGGCGGATGCAGACCGACACGGCATCGCCGACGCCCATGTCGCGCTCGCGCGGCGGCAGGAGCGCGGTGCGCCCGGTCTCGGTGAGGTCGTGCCCGAGGTCGATGCGGATCGCGTCGCCGTCGTGCGCGACGATCGTGCCGGGCAGCAGGTTCGCCTTGCCGATGAACTGCGACACGAAGCGGTTTTCCGGGCGCTCGTATGCACGGTACGGCGTGTCGGTCTGCGTGATGCGGCCCGCTTCCATCACGACCACACGGTCGCTGATCGACAACGCTTCCGACTGATCGTGCGTGACCATGATCGTCGTCGTGCCGATCTTGCGCTGGATGGCGCGCAGCTCGAACTGCATGTCCTCGCGCAGCTTCGCGTCGAGGTTCGACATCGGTTCGTCGAGCAGCAGCACCGGTGGCTCGATCACGACCGCACGGGCGATCGCGACACGCTGCCGCTGGCCGCCCGACAGCTCGCGCGGAAAGCGGTGCGCGAGCGCATCGAGGCGCACGAGCGCGAGCGCGGCGCGGATGCGCTCCGCGCGCTCGGCCTTGTCGACGCCGCGCATGTCGAGGCCGAAGCCGACGTTTTCCGCGACGCTCATGTGCGGAAACAGCGCATAGCTCTGGAACACGATGCCGAGCCCGCGGCGGTTCGGCTTCAGGTGCGTGATGTCCTGCCCGTCGAGCGCGATGCGCCCGTGCGTGACGTCGACGAAGCCGGCGATCATCTGCAGCGTGGTGGTCTTGCCGCAGCCCGACGGCCCGAGCAGCGACACGAATTCGCCTTGTTCGACCGACAGGTTGACGTCGGCGACGGCGGTGAGGTCGCCGAAGGTTTTCGTCAGATCCGTAAGCGTGAGAAACGACATGGGAAGCTCCGGGTTCGCACACCGCGTGGCCGGTGTGCCAATGACGCGGACTCTAGCCAGCCATATTTCGGAGCGTCAATTTCGAATTCTGCTGAACGGGATGAATTTCGGAAAAATTCCGGTGAACGGAATGGATCGTGGCACGGCATGCAAATCGTTCCGCTGGATGATGGGCGGCCAGGCCGCGAAATGCACGCGTCAATCCCGTGCACACCCGGATGCCCGCGGAATGTCGGCCGGACGACAATGGCGGCTACCGTATTCCGTTCATTGAAATCATCGAGGAGAGCCGGCATGCAGGAACCCCATTCGCCCGGAACGTCGCCGGCCGCCCGCGCGGCGCACCCGGACGAGGACGCCGCCGATCCGGCCGGCGCGCCGGGCACCGGCATGCTGCAGCGTGCGTTCGCGATCCTGCGCGCGCTGGCAGGCATGCAGCAGGACGGCGTGCGCGTCACGCATCTCGCGAAGGCTGTCGGCCTCACGCAGGGCACCGCGCACCGGATCCTGCAATCGCTGATCGCGGAAGGGATGGTCGAGCAGGACGAGCAATCGAAGCTGTACCGGCTGAGCGTCGACTTCTTCGCGCTCGCCGCGCAGGCCGGCAACCCGAGCAGCATGCGCACGCTGTGCCGCCCCGCGCTGCTGCGGCTGTGCGCGAGCCTCGGCGAGACGATCTTCCTGCTCGTGAAGAGCGGCTTCGACGCGGTGTGTCTCGACCTGTGCGAAGGGCCGTTCCCGATCCGCTCGTTCACCGGCGACATCGGCGGGCGCATCGCGCTCGGCGTCGGGCAGGGCAGTCTCGCGATCCTCGCGTTCCTGCCCGAAGCGGAACGCGAGGAAGTGATCCGCTTCAACGTGCCGCGCATTCGCGGCTATGGCGTGCTCGACGAGGTGTACCTGCGCACCGAGATCGAACGCGTGCGGCAGCTCGGCTACGCGGGCCGCAACAGCGGCGTGCTCGACGGAATGGCCGGCGTCGCCGTGCCGATCCTTGATCGCACCGGGTATCCGGTGGGCGCGCTGAGCGTCGGTACGCTTGCGTCGCGCCTCGGCGACGACCGGATGCCGATGGTCGTCGAACTGCTGCGGCGCCAGGCCGATGCGATCGGGCCGCGCACCAACCCGTTCGACGCCGCGCTGCGGCGGCCGATGCACGGGCTATCCGGGAAAACCGCATAGACGCATCACGCGTCGACGTTTCGTCAGCTTGCTTACGCGAACCATTCATATCTGAGCAAAGCGCGCCATGTCCAGCGGACACGCGCGCTTTCGTTTCTCTTGCAGCGGCGCACCTTCCCCGCTCATCTCCTCGCCATTCGATTTTCAACTGCCGCTCAGTTGAACATTTCATTTCTTGATGCGATTGCGGCTGGATACCATCCAGCCACTGTCTATACAACCCGATCGGCGCGTCTGGGCAGGATCAAAAAAACACAACACATCGATGAACAGGTTTGGAGCGGAGAAGAAGGAGATGGTACGAATGAAAGGCGGGAAGACGGGCGCCGCGGGCGTGGGCGCAGCCGTGGCCATGCTGTTTGCCGGCGCCGCGCACGCGCAGTCGACGGTGACGCTGTACGGGATCGTCGACGCGGGCGTGACCTACACGAACAACGCGAAGGGCCACGCACTGTGGCAATTCACCGGCGGCAACGAATCGGGCCCGCGCTTTGGCTTGATCGGCACCGAGGATCTCGGCGGCGGCCTGAAGGCGAACTTCCGCCTCGAGAACGGCTTCAACGTCGCGAACGGCGCGCTCGGGCAGGGCGGCCGGATGTTCGGGCGTTCGGCGTGGGTCGGCCTGAGCGGCGCGAACTGGGGCGCGGTGACGCTCGGCCGCCAGTACAACTCGACGCAGGACATCCTCGGCTCGCTGCAGATGAGCAGCTTCCTCGCGCAGTACTCGACGCACCCGTTCGACAACGACGACATCAACAACACGTTCCGCACCAACAACGCGGTGAAGTACGTGTCGCCGACGATCGCGGGCCTGCAGGCGAACCTCGTGTACGGCTTCTCGAACTCGACCGGCTTCGCGAACGACAACAGCTGGAGCGCGGGCGTCACGTACGCGAACGGGCCGCTCAACGCGGGCGCCGCGTATGCGCGCGTGAACCATCCGGCGGTCAGCACGAGCGGCGCCGTTGCTTCGGATAACTACTATCCGGCGTCGGCATCGGTGTTCGGCGCGAGCCTCGGGAACGCGATCCGCCAGCAGATCTGGGGCGCGGGCGGCAGCTACGCGATCGGGCCGGCCACGCTCGGCCTGCTGTACACGGGCTCGAACTTCGGGCAGGCGACGGGCGGCGCGCTGCGCTTCAACAACTACGAAGGCAGCCTGCGCTACCTGATCACGCCGGCGCTGATGGCCGCCGCCGGCTACACCTATACGCAGGTCGCGCGCGCCAGCGACAGCGGCCACTATCACCAGGTATCGGCCGGCGTGCAGTACCTGCTGTCCAAGCGCACCGACGTGTACGTGAACGGCTTCTACCAGAAGGCGTCGTCGGGTGTCGGCCGGGCGTGGATCGACGGCACCGACAGCGCGTCGTCGACGACGTCGCAGGTGGCGGTGGTGGTCGGCATCCGCCAGAAGTTCTGATGTTCTGACGCATACGCGCGTCTTCCGGAGGAGGCACTCATGAAACTCAAACTGTTGCTGGCGGCGTTGCCGTTCGTCGGGATGTATGCGGGCGGCTCGCTCGCCGAGGTGCGGCCGCTGCTGTTCGGGCTGCCGTTCCTGCTCGTCTGGAACCTGGTCTGGATGGCGGCCACCGCCGCGATCCTCGCGATCCTGTTCCATCTCGACGAGCGCGACGCGGCCCGCGCCGGCCGCCCGGGAGACGCGCGATGAATGCTTCGATCCTCATCATCGCGGCGTTCGCCGTGTTCGCGCTCGCGATCGGCGTGATGGCGCGCCGCGGCCGCAAGCTCACGCTCGAGCAGTGGGCGGTCGGCGGGCGCGGCTTCGGCTCGCTGCTCACGTTCCTGCTGATGGCCGGCGAGGCGTTCTCGACGTTCTCGTTCCTCGGCGCGAGCGGCTGGACCTACAGCAAGGGCGTGCCCGCGTTCTACATCCTGTCGTACGGCTGCCTCGCGTTCGTGATCGGCTACTGGATGCTGCCGGCCGTCTGGCGTTACGCGAAGGCGCGCGGGCTCGTGTCGTTCGCCGACTACTTCGCGGCGAAGTACGACAGCCGCGCGATCGGCGTGCTGGTGTCGGTCGTCGCGGTGTTCGCGATGGTGTCGCTGCTGATGATCCAGTTGCGCGGGCTCGGCGTGATCGTGTCGGAGATGTCGTACGGGCTGGTTCCGCAAGCGGCCGCGATCTGGATCGCCGCGACGCTGATGGCCGTGTACATGGTGGTGTCGGGCATCCACGGCTCGGCGAGCATCGCGATCTTCAAGGACGTGCTGATCCTCGCGATCGCGATCTTCCTCGGCCTGTACCTGCCGATGCATTACTACGGCGGCCTCGGCGCGATGTTCGCGAAGCTCGACGCCGCCCATCCCGAACTGCTGCGCATGCCCGAGCATGGTTTCAACCTGAGCTGGTACAACTCGACGATCCTGCTCACGTCGCTCGGCTACTACCTGTATCCGCACGGGTTCACCGCGATCTACGTCGCGAAGGACGAGCGCGCGCTGCGCCGCAACGTGATCCTGATGCCGCTGTACCAGGTGCTGATCGCGTTCCTGTTCCTCGTCGGCTTCGCGGCCGTGATGACCGTGCACGGGCTCGAAGGCGCGCAGGCCGATCTCGCGCTGCTGCGGCTCGTGAAGCAGACGTTCCCCGCCTGGTTCGTCGGCATCGTCGGCGGCACGGGCCTGCTGACCGCGCTGGTGCCGGGTTCGCTGATCATGCTGAACGCGTCGACGACGATCGCACGCAACATCTACCGCGAAGGTTTCGCGCCGAACGCGACCGATCGCGAGGTGACCCGCGTCGCGCGGATCGCGCTGCCGATCTTCACGCTGGTGGTCGTCTACTTCGTGCTGCGTGGCGGCGCGACGTTCGTCACGCTCGCGATCTTCTCGTCGAGCCTGCTCACGCAGCTCGTGCCGATGCTCGCATCGAGCTTCCTGAAGCGGCCGTTCGGCACGCGCGAAGGTGCGTTCGCGGGGATCGCCGCCGGCGCGATCGTGATCGCGATGACGAACACCTATGGCGTGACGCTCGCGTCGCTGTTCCCGCGCGCGTCGAACACGCTGACGTCCATCAACCCCGGGCTCGTCGCGCTTGCGGTGAATGCGGTGGTGTTCATCGTGATCAGCGCGGGGCAGCGCAGGCTGAAGGCGCGGGTTGCTGCGCCGGTCGGTTCCGCGTGACGACTGGACGGCTGGATGGCAATGAAATCAATCGAACGACGACAGGACACTGTGCGATGACGACCGAGGACAACCAGGCGGACAACCGCGAAGCGATCGACACGCTGATCGCGAATGGCTGCGTGATCACGATGGACCCGCGGCGGCGCGTGATCGAGCACGGCGCGGTTGCCGTGAAAGGCGATCGGATCGTCGCCGTGGGCGGCACCGACAAACTGCAGGCTCGCTACCGCGCCGCACGCACGATCGACGCGCGCCGCAAGGCCGTGCTGCCGGGCCTGATCGATGCCCATGCGCATGCGGGTCATGCGATGCTGCGCACGATCGGCGGCGCGGACGGCGACGCATGGTCGGCCGCGGCCGAGACGATCTACACGCGTGCGTCCGACGAGGCGTTCTGGGAGACCGAATCGCACCTTGCCGCGCTCGAGCGGCTGAAGGCCGGGGTGACGACGGGCGTGTCGCTGCTCGGCGGCGGCAACTCGATCATGCGCGTCGACGATCCGGTCTACGCGCGGCGCCATTGCGATGCGGTCGTGCGCACCGGTACGCGCTCGATCGTCGCGGTCGGCCCGTCGCGGCCGCCCGCACCGCGTGCTTACACGCGCCACACGCCGGACGGCAGCGACACGCGCGACATCGATTTCGACACGATGTACGCCGTGTGCAACAGCATCATCGACGAATGCCACGGCGATGCCGACGGCCGGATCCGCATCGCGCTCACGCTGCCCGTGTACGGGCCCGAGCACGATCCGGAACTCGCGCGGTACGAACGCGACTTCCGCGACCAGGCCGCGCGCTACGGCGCATTGGCGCGCGAGCGCGGGCTGACGTTCACGCAGGACGGCCACCGCGCGGGCACGCTCGCGTTCGCGCACCGCGAGCTGAGCTTGCTCGGCCCGACGTCGTTCATGTCGCACAGCATCGACCTGACCGACGACGACATCGCGGCATGCGTCGAGACGGGCACCGCGATCGTCCACAACCCGAGCGCGATCATGTCGATCATCGGGCGCTGCCCGGTGCCCGAGCTGATCGACGCGGGCGTGACGGTGGCGATCGCGTCGGACGGCGCGGCGCCCGATCGCGGCTACGACATGTTCCGCCACATGTGGCAGTGCATGCATTACCACCGCCGGCATTTCCGCGACCCGGACGTGCTGCCGCACGGCAAGGTGCTGGAGATGGTGACGATCGACGCGGCGAAGGCGCTGTCGGTCGATCACGAAGTCGGTTCGCTAGAAGCCGGCAAGCTCGCCGACATCATCCTCGTCGACCTGTTCCGGCCGCACATGATGCCGATGAACATGCCGGTGTATCGCGTGACGTGCTTCGCGAACGCGGCCGACGTGTGCATGACGATGGTCGGCGGCAGGGTGCTGATGGAGGAGCGGCGCGTGTTGTCGGTCGACGAAGGCGCGGTGCTCGAACGGGTGCACGAAGTCGCGGAACTCACGATCGAGCGCAGCGGGTTGCGTCACCTGCTCGACGAGCCGAAGACGCTGTGGGGGCGGAGTCACTATTGACTGACAAAAATTGACACGACGGGACGAACTCTTGTCGGCTTTGTGGCGACTAAGGAATCGTTACATTGATAGGAGTATGGATAAATGAACGTCAGGATGCCGCTTGCCGCTGCCGCGCTGCTCCTCGCCCAGGCCGCATGGGCCGCGGGCCCCGCGCCGACGAAAACCTGGACGATGAGCGCCATCCCCGGCGATCGCGCGGCGAGCGACGCGTTCGCCGCGATGAAGAAAGGTCACGCGGTGCCGGCATGGGTGACGAACGGCACCGAATCTCCGGCAACCACCGTCGTGTTCGGCGGGCACGACGTCTACGTGATGACGGCTTGCAAGCCGCACAGGTGCGGGTCGGAGCGCATTGCGGTGCTGTACGACCCGCAGAAGAAGGTCATGTACGGTGTGCTGTCGGTCGCCGGTCCGAAGGAGGGCGCCGAGAAGCTGACGTGGCTCAATATCGGCGGCGGTAGCGAATCGATCGACGGACGGACGATTCTGTATGCGGCGCTGACGGGCAGCCTCGAGAACCACCCGGACGCGTTCAATGACAAGTGACGCCGGCCGATTGACGGCCGGTCATGCATCGATCGCGATCGCTGCCCGAACGGGCCGGTCGACGTGAAGCAGGGGCGTCGCGCGATCGTGCGCGGCGCCCCTTTTTGCTGGCGCGGCTCGGTCGGCATGCAACTGCGAAGGTCAGCGACGGTAGATGAACTCCAGGTCGGTCGCTTCCCCGACCTTGAAATCGTACGTGCCGACCTTCCTGAAACCGGCCTTCTCGTAGAAGGCGATGGCCTTCGCGTTGCCCGACCACACGCCAAGCCACACCGGGCCGGGGCGTTCCGTAGCCAGATAGTCCAGTGCGGAATCGAACAACGCGCGCCCGGCGCCGGTCCCTTGCGTACCGCGCCGAAGGTAGATCTGATGGATTTCCCCCGACCCGTCGGCAACTTCCGGGTGCGGGAGCTTGCACGGCCCCGCGTGCGCATACCCCACCAGCCGGCCGTCGTCGCTTTCGGCGACCCACGTGCGGCATTGGGGATCGTTGAGCTGGCCCGTGACCGTTTCCACCGAGTAGGCCTCGGTCTCGTACGCAGCCAGATCGTGCGGCGGGTAGTCGATATTGAATCCGTCTTGCAGAAAGGTTTCGCGAAACGTGTCGCGCTTCAGTTCGGCAAGCGGGATGGCATCGGACGGCGTGGCAACGCGGATCAACATGAAGGATGGCTGGGTTCGTGGATCGGGCAGACAGTTTATCCCGGCTGACGAGCGGCTTGCGGGCGCCCGGTCGACCTGCGTGCGAGCCGTGTCGGGGGCGGATGCGCGCGGACCTGACCAACCGCAAGGCAATCCTGCCGATGCCGGTGGTTGACGGCCGACGGACATGCTAGGATTTCCGACAAACAACTTCGGAGACTGCCATGCCGTTCATCTGCGAAAACGTTGCATGCCGCGCCGTGCTGGCTCGCGGGCAGGTCAGGCCCCATCAAGAGGACTCCGGGTGGTGTTTCCACTGCCCGGACTGCAACACCCGGAACGAGTTGATGTACGTCGACGTGGCCGGCGGCGCCGTCGAACTGGTTCAGCCGGAGCGTGCCAGCCCGCCGCACAAGGTGGTGGCGACGGCCCGGCCGTTGCAGGACGGCAAATACGCCGCGCAGTTGAGCGTTCAGCGGGCGCTCGCCGTGAAGGGAACGTACGCGGCCGAAGAACACTGGGATGAACTCGGTGTGTTCGGCGACGCGCAGGAAGCCGTCGCGCACGCGAAGTCGTTCGCCACCGATCTGTTGCAGCGAGCGGCGTAGTCGATATCATTCGGTCAACGAAGAAGCGGTGTCGCGCACGCCTGTGCGACACCGCTTCGCGTTGCCCCGTTCGTTCCCGTCAGTTGTAGATGTCGAACGAAAAATACTTCTTCGCGATCCGCTGGTACGTCCCGTCCTGGATCAGGCTCGCAAGCGCCTGGTTGATCTGCGTGCGCAGCGCGTCGTCATCCTTGCGCACGCCGATCGCCGAACCCACGCCAAGTGTCTTCGGGTCATGCAGCGGCGGCCCCGCGAATTCGAAGTTCGCGCCCTTCGCGGTTTTCAGGAAACCGAGGTCGGCCTGCACCGACGATTGCAGCGACGCGTCGAGCCGCCCCGACAGCAGGTCCTGGTAGACGAGATCCTGCGTCTGGTACGTGCGGACGATCACGCCCTTCGGCTCCCAGTACGTGCGTGCATAGGTTTCCTGCGTCGAGCCCTGCTCGACGCCGACGCTCTTGCCCCGCAGCGATTCGGGCGTCGGCTGCAGGTTCGAGCCGCGCCGCGCGACGAGCCGGGGCGGCACGTTGTCGATCTTGTCCGTGAACGCGATCTGCGCGAGGCGCTTCTCGGTCACGCTCATCGACGACAGCACGCCGTCGAACTTGCGCGCCTTCAGCGCGGGGATCATCCCGTCGAACGCGTTCTCGACCCACACACAGCGCACCTTCATCCGTTCGCAGATCGCATTGCCGAGATCGATGTCGAAGCCGACGAGCTTGCCGTCGGGCGCGAGCGATTCGAACGGCGCATAGCTGGGGTCGACGCCGAGGCGCAGCACCGCCGGGTCTTTCGCGGCGGCGGCGCCGGCCGTCAGCGCGAGCGCGACGGCCAGGACGAGTTTTTTCATGTCTGTCTCCAATACCGATTGATGTTGTTTGTCGTGAAGCGAACCAGCGGCCGTTGGGCGTGACTGCCCGCGCCCGGCCATGCGCGGACGGCGTGACGTTGCGCCGGCAACGGCCGGCGAAACGTCCGGATTCGAAGGGGGCGTTAGCGGGCGGCGCCGGTGATGCGCACCATGCTGTGCCGGTAGCCGGCGGGCGCGAACGCGGCGTTCAGCGCGGCCATCGCGGCGATCACGCCGAGATGGATCCACCACGCGATCGCGAAGCCGCCGCCCGCGTCGCGCAGCCAGCCGATCAGCCAGGGGCTGGTCGCGACGGTCAGGAAGCCGATGCCCTGCACGAACGCGGCGAGTGCGCCGGCGAGCCGCGCATCGGGCAGGTGGTCGAGCGTGACGATCAGGCTCATCGAGAAGAAGCCGCCGAGACCGAGGCCGACGCTCGCGACCCAGAGCCACGGCGCGAGCGCGGGCAGCGTCGCGAACCCGATGAAGCCGGCCGCCTGCAGCGCGAGCGTGAGCCACAGCACCGCGCGGCGGTCGGGCGAGCGTTTTGCGAGCATCGGCATCGCGAGTGCGCCGATCGCCTGGAACAGCGCCATCCACGCGAGCAGGTTGCCGCTCGCTTGCGGACGCATGCCGATGCCGCGGTAGAACGCGGGCAGCCACGCGACGAGGCTGGCGTAGCCGCTGTTGCTGAGCCCGAAGAACAGCGCGAGCTGCCACGCGCGCGGAATGCGGATGAACGCGGTGAGCGGAGCCGATACGGCCGTCGCGCGCACGGCGTCGCGCGGCGCTTTCGCCCGCCACAGCGCGAGCGTGACGAGCGCGGGCACGGCCCACACGGCGAGCGCGAGATGCCAGCCGCCATGCGCGGCGAGCCACGGGCTCGCGACCGCGCCGAACGCGCCGCCGCCGACCAGCGCGGCCGAGTAGAGGCCCATCGCGAGCGGCAGCCGGTCGACGAACCAGCGTTTCGCGAGGCCGGGTACGAGCGCCTGGATCACGGCGACGCCGGCGCCCGCGACGATCGCGGTGCCGATCAGGCCCGCGCTGCCGTCGCTCCACAGGCGCGCCGTGCAGCCTGCCGCGATCAGCGCCAGCGCGACGCTCAGCGCGCGCTGCTCGCCCACGCGTCGCGCGAGCCCGACGCCGATTCCGGCGACGACACCCATCAGCACGAACGGCAACGTGGTCAGCAGCGCGGCCGCGCGAAAGCCGAGGCCCGTGTCGGCGCGCACGACGTCGAGCACGGGGCCGAACGCGGTCAGGAACGGTCGCAGGTTGAGGCCGGCCAGCACCAGCAGTGCGAGCGCGCCATAGGACACGGACGCCGCATGCGGGCGGTGGACGGCTTGCGCGGTGCCGGGGTCGGACATCGGAATGCTCCAGGGAGGGGCCGGTGGCCCCGTGATGCGATGCCGAAAGGGTAAGCGCGCGCTACGCCAGGTGAAAATTAAATATTCGACTGGGAATCAGTGCGGAATGCGATGGGGCGGAGCGGGGCGACGGGGGGCGATGGCGGTGGCGGGCGAGACGGCGCGACGGCGCGACGGCGCGTTCATCAGACTAAACGCGCGCCGTCATGCGACGGGCATCTGCTCGGCCAGCGCTTGCGCGCGCGCGGCCACCAGCGACCGGACGAGCGCGCGATCGGCCGCCGTTTCCGGCGTAAAGATCACGAGCGTCTGGTCGGGCCGGCCGTTCACCGCGAACGCCGAGTATTCGAGCGCGATGCGCCCGACGGCGGGATGGTGGATCTCCTTGGTGCCTTCTTCGTGCGAGCGGACATCGTGGTCGCGCCACAGCGCGTCGAACTCCGCGCTCGCCGCACGCATCTCGTCGACGAAGGCCTGAACGGCCTGCGTCGCACCGCCGCGCGCGACGTCGGCGCGAAACGCGCCCACCGCGAACCGCGCGACGCGTTCCCAGTTCGCCTGCACGCCGCGCACGTGCGGATCGACGAAGATGAGCCGCAGGATGTTGCGCCGTTGCGGCGACAGCGTCGTGTAGTCGGTCAGCGTCGCGGCTGCCGCGTCGTTCCATGCGACGACGTCCCACGTCGCCGAGCGCACGATCGCGGGGCTTGCGTCGAGCGAATCGAGCACGTGCTGCACGCGCGGCGACACATGGTCGGCCGCGTGATAGCGCACTTCCGGCAGGTGGCCGACGCCGATCAGGAACAGGTGCTCGCGCTCGGCGTCGTTCAGCAGCAGTGCGCGGGCGAGCCGGTCGAGCACGTCGGCCGACGGCGCGCCGCCGCGCCCCTGCTCGAGCCACGTGTACCACGCGGTGCTCACGTGCGCACGCTGGGCGACTTCCTCGCGCCGCAGGCCCGGCGTGCGGCGGCGCGTGGCCGGCAGGCCGAGCGCGGCCGGGTCGAGTTTCTCGCGGCGGGCCCGAAGGTATGCGCCGAGCAGGTTGTCGGGGGCGTCAGCCATAGCCTGTTAGTTCGTTTACCGGTAAACCGTCACGACTTCACCGTGCACGGCGATCGACAGATAGTAAGCCTCCCTGCCATCCGGAGGTGTTGAAGATGCGTGTCTTTGTTACTGGAGCGTCGGGCTTCGTCGGCGCGGCCGTCGTGGCCGAACTCATTGCTGCCGGGCACTCGGTGCTCGGCCTCGCGCGGTCCGATGCGGCCGCGTCGGCGGTCGCGGCGGCCGGCGCCGATGTCCATCGCGGCTCGCTGGAAGATCTCGACAGCCTCACGCGCGGCGTCGCAGCCGCCGATGCGGTGATCCATACGGGATTCAATCACGACTTCTCGCGCTTCGCGCAGAACTGCGAGCTCGATCGCCGCGCGATCGAGACGATCGGTGCGGCGCTCGCGGGCTCAGCGCGGCCGCTGGTCGTCACGTCGGGCCTCGCGCTCGTCGCACCCGGGCGCGCGGCAACCGAGGACGATCCGCCCGTGCCGGTGTCGTCGACCTACCCGCGGGCGTCCGAAGCGACCGCGGTCGCGCTGGAGGCGCGCGGCGTGCATGCATCGGTCGTGCGCCTGCCGCCGTCCGTGCACGGCGACGGCGATCACGCTTTCGTGCCGCGCCTGATCGCGTTCGCGCGGGAGAAGGGCGCGTCGGCCTACATCGGCGCAGGCGACAACCGCTGGCCGGCCGTGCACCGGCTCGACGCGGCGCGCGTCTATCGGCTCGCGATCGAACGCGGCGCGGCCGGCGCGCGCTATCACGCGGTCGACGATACCGGTGTGCGGTTCCGGGACATCGCGGAGGTGATCGGCCGGCGGCTGAACGTGCCGGTCGTCGCGAAAACGGCGGCTGAAGCCGGCGAACACTTCGGCTGGTTCGCGATGTTCGCGGGGATGGATGCGCCGGCCACGAGCGAGCGCACGCGCGCATCGCTCGACTGGGCGCCGACGCAGCCGGGGCTGCTGGCCGATATCGACCGGCCGCGGTATTTCGAAAGCTGAACGGGGGGCGGGCGTGCCGTCGTTTTCAGGCAAGCCGCACGCCTGCCCCGCATCGTTCAGACCGTGACGACGATCTTCCCGACCTGCGCACCGGCTTCCATGTAGCGATGCGCTTCCGCGATGTCGTCGAACGCGAACGTGCGATCGATCAGCGGCTTCAGCGCGCCGGCCGCCGCCCGCCGCCCGCCACCCGTCATTCGACCGGATGCAGGTCCTGCAGCAGCGTCGGCACGAGTTCCGACACGGTCGGGTGGATGTGCATCGCACGGCTGATCGTCGTGTACGGTGCGCCGGCGGCCATCACGTCGAGCATCCCGTGCACGACTTCGTCGCCGGTCACGCCGAGGATCGATGCACCGAGGATCGCATGGCTGTCCGCGTCGACGATCACCTTCATGAAACCCAGGCTCTCGCCTTTTTCCACCGCGCGGCCGACGCGCGTCATCGGACGCGTGCCGACGAGCAGCCGGCGGCCGGTCTGCTTCGCTTGCGCGAGCGTCATGCCGACGCGGCCGAGCGGCGGATCGACGTACAGCGCGTACGCCGCGATGCGATCGGACACCTTGCGCGGATCGCCGTCGAGCAGATTCGCCGCGACGATCTCGTAGTCGTTGTACGCGGTGTGCGTGAACGCGCCGCGCCCGTTGCAGTCGCCGAGCGCCCAGATGCCGGGCACGTTCGTGCGCAACTGTTCGTCGACCTCGATGTAGCCGCGCGCGTCGGTCGCGACACCTGCGCGGTCGAGCCCGAGATCGTCGGTGTTCGGCACGCGTCCGACCGCGAGCAGCAGATGCGAGCCCGCGACCTCGCGGCCGCCGCCCGTGCAGTCGAGGCCGACCGCGATGCCGCCGCCGTCACGCCGCGCGCTCAGGCAGGTCGCGTCGAGCTGCACGTCGATCCCTTCGTTTTCGAGAATCTCGCGCACTGCCTGCGACACGTCCTCGTCCTCGCGCCGGATCAGGCGCGAACCCTGCTCGACGATCGTGACCTTCGACCCGAAGCGGCGATACATCTGGCCGAACTCGAGCCCGATGTAGCTGCCGCCGACGATCACGAGATGCTCGGGCAGGAAGTCGACGTCCATCATCGTCGAGTTGGTCAGGTACGGCACCGTATCGAGGCCCGGCATGGCCGGCACCTGCGCGCGCCCGCCGACGTTGATGAAGATGCGCTCCGCTTCGAGCAGGTCGTCGCCCACGCGCACCGTGTTGGCCTGCTCGAAGCGGGCATGACCCTGAAACACGGTGGTGTTCGCGAGGCCGCGCACCCATTGCTCGACGCCGTGGTTCGAGCGGCCGGAGATCTGGTCCTTGCGCGCCTTCACGGCTTGCATGTCGACGGTGACGGGGCCGCCGACGGAGACACCGTATTCGCCGGCGCGCCGCGCGAGGTGCGCGGCGTACGCGCTCGCGATCAGCGTCTTGGTCGGGATGCAGCCGGTGTTCACGCAGGTGCCGCCGAAGCGGCCGCGCTCGATGATCGCGACTTTCATCCCGGCGGCGGACAGCCGCGCGGCGAGTGGCGGCCCGGCTTGACCGGTGCCGATGACGATCGCGTCGAAGTGTTGCGTCATGACGTCCTCCAGTGCGGGTGCAGCGAGGGAGCGTAGGCGGGCGAGCCGCGTGCGAGGCCGGCGCACGGTCGCGCGACGGCGAGCGCCTATGGTAGTCCTGTTGGCGTGCGCTCGCGAGCGCGGGAGAAACGGGAGGTGACTGCGTCCGGCCGTGCCCGCGCCGGCCGGCGTGCGATGCAGCCGGTTGCGGCGCGTGGCGCCGTGCGCGTCAGTCCTTGCGCTTCCATTGACCGAACGACACCGGCCGATGCGCATCGGCGCGCGTGACGGTGACGTGGGCGGGCTGGTCGTCGAGCGGGAACGATTCGGTGACGATCCGGTTCGAGAACAGCCACCCGTGCGTGCGCGGGTCGTGGCGGAACGTTACGTAGTCGCTCCAGTGCTGCCCGCACGCGACGAAGTTCTGCACGGTGAAATAGGGGCCCTTGATCGCGAAGCCGTTGTCGGCGGCATCTTCGGGATCGAACGGGTCGCACTGACCGCCTTCGTTCGCGCGCAGCACGACCTGGTCGTTGCGCGCGACGAGCCGGAATGCGTGATCCGGTTGTTCCTCGAAGATCAGCAGCGGACGCGGCGACGGCTGCTCGCGCGTATCGACTGCCCGATGCACGACGACGAGCAAGCTGTGCCGCCCGTTGTCGAGATCGGGCCCGGCATGCGCGACCAGCGGCTGGAAGCCGGGCGGCAACTGCGCGGCGACCGATTTCGGCAGATCGCCGGCGCGGGCGTTGAACGAGAGCGCGGCGAGCAGCGGGAGGAGCACGAACGGCAGGCGGGAAACGCGCATCACGGGGTGTCCGGTCGAAAGGAAAAAAAGAGGTGCCGATGGCGTGGACGTTACAAGTCTCGCCCGAGAAACTCGGTGCCCGGCACCGGATTGAACGCGACGGGCGGCGCGGGTGTGAAGCCGAGCGACGCATACAGCTTCCTGGCGGCGACGAATTCGGGCAGCACGTCGAGGCACATCCGCGCATAGCCGGCCGCCTTCGCGTCGTGCAGCAGCCGCTCGACGAGCCGGCGGCCGACGTTCAGCCCGCGCGCGTCGGGGCGCACATAGACGCGCTTCATCTCGCACGTCGTCGCGTCGATCTCGCGGAACGCCGCACAGCCCACCGCGCGCTCGCCTTGCCACGCGAGCAGCAGCCGCCCGCGCGGCGCCGCGTACTTGCCGGGCAGCGCGGCGATCTCGGGCTCGTAGTCCTGGAAGTCGAGGCTGACGGTCGGGCTCGCGATGTACTCGCGGAAGATCGCCTCGACGGTACGGGCGTCGTCGGGATAGCGGGCGGCGCGGATCTCGATCATGGGGGGCGGCGCGAATCACGGGAAAGAGGGCCAGCATAGCAGCGCAAAGCCGCTTTCGGCCATGCGCGAAGCGTGCCAGAATCAGCGGCTCGACCTTCGGAAACGACACGCAGGCGCTGGCGATTCGGCGTCGCTCACCAAGGAGACTTCGATGACTGCCTCGGCTGCCGTACTCGCCATCCTGGCCGCGCTGTTTCTCGGCGCGATGATTCCGGGCCCCAGCTTCGTGCTGGTTGCCCGCAATTCGATCGGGCTGTCGCGCCGCGACGGGCTCGCGACCGCGCTCGGCATGGGCATCGGCGGCATCGTGTTCGGCGGCGTCGCGCTGGCCGGGCTCTATACGCTGCTGCAGGCCGTCGAATGGCTGTACGTGGGCCTCAAGGTGGCGGGCGGCGCGTACCTGATCTACATGGCGTCGAAGATCTGGCGCGGCGCCGACCGGCCGATCGCGATGGACGATCCGCAGGCGATGGCCGGCAGCAGCGCGCGCAAGTCGTTCTGGACGGGCCTCACGACCCAGCTCAGCAACCCGAAGACGGCGATCTGGTACGGCAGCATCTTCGCGGCACTGCTCCCGCAGCATCCGCCGCTGTGGTGCTATCTGGCGCTGCCGCCGCTCGTGTTCGGCGTCGAATTCGGCTGGTACACGATCGTCGCGCTGTGCTTCTCCACGCGCCGGCCGCGCGAGCTTTACCTGCGCGCGAAGAAGTGGGTCGACCGCATCGCCGCCGGCGCGATCACGCTGCTCGGGCTGCGACTGATCCTGAATGCGCCGAAAGCGGGCATCTGACCGCATCTGACCGCTTCCATTCCCGATCCGCATCGCACGGCGGCCGGCCATTCCCGTGGCGGGCCGCCGGCGCGCGCCGCGCGAACGCGCATCGGCATCAGGCTTCGCTGAACCGCGCCAGCAGCGCCGCGAACCGCGTGTCGTCCGGAAATGCTTTCACTTCATACCGCACCGGGCGATGCCCGGTGGCCGTCATCAGGTCGCCGCACGTGCGCAGCAGCTCGGCCAGCGGCACGTAGGCGGATTGCCCCGTCGAGCCGCGATGGAGCGCGACGATATCCGTCTCCGGCAGCAGGGAAGGCACGCCGTCGGTCCATACGCCGACGCTGAACAGGCTGCCGTCCTGGCGCTTGTACACCGAGTAGGCCGCCACGAAGAGGTCGGTGCCGTTGCGCTCGTGCACGTCGTTGAGCAGCATCCGCTGATCCTGGTAGTCGCCCGCGAGCTCGCCGACGCGCAGCGCATGCAGCTTCGCTTCGAGCCCGGCCGGCACGAAGCGCCGCCAGGCGGCGCCGTCCCAGCGCAGCATCAGCGGCGGCAGCGGGCGCGGCTGCGCCTGCGCCTGTTCGGCGAGGTCGACCATGGCGGCGAGCCCGGCCGGGTTGCGGTCGCCGGTGAGCAGCAGCACCGCGCGGTTCGGCGCCATCACGACCGGTGCGCCGGCGATCGGCTGCCGGTGCAGCAGGTCGGTCAGCAGCAGTCGCGCCGCGTCGTACGCGTCGTCGAATTGCGACAGGAATACCCCGTTCGGCAGCGCGGCCCACGGCGTCGACGATACGGCCCGCAGGTTGTCGATCGCGATGTCGCAGGCTTCGTCGAACGAGACGCCCCATTGGTCGAGCGTCGCGGTCGGCAGGCGCGCGATGTTGAGCTCGCCGTCGTACGCGATGCCGATTTCGAGGTTCTCGCATAGCGGCCGGAACGCCAGCGCCGTGATGCCGGGCTGCCCGGCCAGTTGCAGCGCGGCCACGCAGCGCTCGGTCGCGCTGCGGATCACGGGCCGCAGCTTCGCGCGCGCGACGGCGAAATCCGTCGGGATCTCGTGCTGCATCATCGCGTTCGCCTGGCGCTTCAGCACGGTGTCCCGCTCGGACGGCTTCGCGGCCGCGTAGTCGCGAAACAGGTTGTTCAGGTTGATGATGTTCGACGGGGCATCCGACTGGACGAGGCAGCCTTTCTCGTCCTCGTGGCGCCAGGTGCGCGTGTCGCCCGACGCGCGCAGCGTAGCGATCAGGCGTTCCGCGAAGGCCTGCGGGGTCGGCGGTTTGCCGAAACGGTCGCGCAGGCGCGTGACGAGATTGGCAAGCATCGTGGGCGGTCGGGCCGGGCCCGTCTGTTGTCGTCGTGGGGCGGTGGCGCCCGGTCTCGGCGGCGCCGCCCGCGGCCGGCACGCGTGGCGCGACGGGTGCTTTGATGGTAGTGCAACGCGGCCGGTATCGTCGGACGATATTCGTAACCGGCGGGTGGCGCGCGGTGGCGGGCGAGGGCGGGGGCGGGGGCCGGAGCAGGAGCAGGAGCAGGAGCAGGAGCAGGAGCAGGGGCAGGGGCAGGGGCAGGGGCAGGGGCAGGAGCAGGGGCAGAAGCGGGAGCAAGGGCAAGGGCACGAGCAAGGGCAAGGGCACGAGCGAGGGCAAGGGCAAGGGCAAGGGCAAGGGCAAGGGCAAGGGCAAGGGCGCGGCGGAACCGTCGCCGCCGAAGCCGCGGTCGCCCGCCAAGCCTTGCGCGGCGGGCGTTCGCGTGTGTCGCCCGCCGCGCCGATCGGCGCCGCTTCCCCGATTCTGGCGGCCGACCGCCCGGCGACGTGTAAACTGCTGCCTTTTTTGACGGTTTGCAGCATGGTGCAAGCACCTCCGCGCCCGGCGCTGAGCGGCCCGGCGCTCGTCCGGCTGCTCGCGCGCGTGGCCGATGCCGACGTCGCGGAATCCCGGCAGACGCTGTCCGACCGGCTGAGCCAGTGGCTCGGCTGGACCGACGCGATCACGCTATCGTCCGCACTGAACGCGAGCCCGCCCGGCGTCGCGGCCGGCGTGCGCGGCTACGACGCGGAGCGCGACTGCGCGCGCGTGCGCCACGAGCTCGCGCAGGCGATCACGGCCACCAACCGACCGCGCGCGCGGCGCCGGCCCGGCGATCTGCCGCCGCCGGCCGCCGACACGGCCGATTTCGCGGACTTCCGCCAGCGTTATCTGTCCCTGCAGCAGGACATGGAAACGGCGATCGGCCAGTTGCGCGGCCGCCTGCGGGTCGCGGTCGCCGCGCGTTCGTCCGGGATGGCGAGGCTCGCGACGCTCGACGCGATCATGGAGCGCGTGCTCGGCGCGCGCGAGCGCAGCCTGCTGTCGCCGATCCCCGCGCTGCTCGGCACCCGTTTCGGGCGGCTGCGCGACGCGGAGCGGCAGGCGCTGGCCGACGCCGAATCCGCAGCCGCAGCCGATCCGGCCGATGACGGCGTGGTGGTGGCCGACGCCACGAACGTCGCGGGAATCGTGCCCGGCGCATGGCTCGATACGTTTCGCGACGAAATGCAAAGCATCCTGCTTGCCGAACTCGAAGTCCGGTTTCAAACGGTAGACGGGCTGCTCGCGGCCCTTCGCACCAGCTAATCAACACGCTATGTCCAGAATTCGCCTTGATCTCGTTGTCTTTGTCGCCGGTCTGCTCGCTGTGGGCTGGATCGGCGTCGGCTATGTCGCGTCGAACCCGCTGGCGTCGGCCGTCACGCTGCTGATCGCCGCGTGCTATGTAGCCGGCGCATGGGAGCTGCTGCGCTACCGGCAGGCCACCGCCACGCTGTCGGGCGCGGTCGCCGGCCTGACCGAGCCGCCCGCGAAACTCGACACGTGGCTCGACACGCTGCACCCGGGCCTGCGCGGCGCCGTGCGCGCGCGGGTCGAAGGCGCGCGCGTCGCGCTGCCGGGCCCGTCGCTCACGCCTTACCTCGTCGGCCTGCTCGTGCTGCTCGGCATGCTCGGCACGCTGCTCGGGATGGTTGTCACGCTGAAGGGCACCGGCGCCGCGCTCGAAAGCGCGACCGATCTGGACGCGATCCGCGCATCGCTGATCGCGCCGGTGAAGGGCCTCGGGTTCGCATTCGGCACGTCGATCGCCGGCGTCGCGACGTCCGCGATGCTCGGGCTGCTGTCCGCACTCGTGCGCCGCGAGCGGATCGACGCGGCCCAGCAGCTCGACGCGAAGATCGCGACGACGCTGCGCGTGCATTCGTCCGCGCACCAGCGCGACGAATCGTTCCGGCTGCTGCAGCGCCAGGCCGACGTGATGCCGGCGCTGGTCGACCGTCTACAGACGATGATGACGACGCTCGAGGCGCGCAGCATCGCGCTGCACGATCGCCAGATCGACAGCCAGCAGGCGTTTTTCGACCGGACCGAGCGCGCGTATGCGGGCCTCGCGTCGAATGTCGGCGACGCGCTGAAGGAAAGCGCCGCCGAAAGCGCGCGCGTGGCCGGTGCCGCGCTGCAACCGGTCGTCGCCGCGACGATGACCGGGCTCGCGCAGGAGATGGCCGCGCTGCGCGACACCGTGACGGGTGCCGTGCAGCGTCAGCTCGACGGTCTCACGGACGGCTTCGAGAAGACCACCGGCAACGTGACGGCCGTCTGGAACCGCGCGCTCGACGAACAGCGCCGCGCGGGCGAGGCCGTCGCGCAGCAGCTGCAGACGACGCTCGGCCAGTTCACCGACACGTTCTCGCAGCGCTCGACGGACCTGCTCGACGGCGTGGCGACGCGCCTCGAATCGACTGAAAGCCGCCTGTCGGAAGCATGGCGCGATGCGCTGTCGCGCCAGGAGCAGGTCGGCGAGACGCTGGCCGGCCAGCATGCGCGCGCGCTGGGCGAGGCCGCCGCGACGTTCGAACGCCATTCGGGCGCGACGCTTGCCGCGATGCGCGAGTCGCACGCGGGGCTGCAGGCCGACCTGGCGGCGCGCGACGAGCAGCGCGTCGCCGCGTGGAACGATTCGCTGGCCGCGATGGCCGCGAAGCTCGGCGACGAATGGCAGCGCGCGGGCGTGCACAGCGCGGGCCGTCAGCAGGAAATCTGCGACGCACTGGCGCAAACGACGCGCGATCTCACGGCGCAGGCTTCGACGTTCGAACAACGTTCGAACGCGTTGCTGTCGACGATCCGCGATTCGCATACGGGCCTGCAGACGCAACTGGCCGCTCGCGATGAGGAACGCCTGTCCGCGTGGAACGACTCGCTGGCCGCGATGGCCGCGAAACTGGGTGACGAATGGCAGCGCGCTGGCGTGCACAGCGCGGGCCGTCAGCAGGAAATCTGCGACGCACTGGCGCAAACGACGCGCGATCTCGCAGAACAGGCATCGACGTTCGAACAACGCTCGAACGAACTGCTGTCGACGATCCGCGATTCGCATACGGGCCTGCAGACGCAACTGGCTGCACGCGACGAGGAACGCCTCGCCGCATGGAACGACTCGCTGGCCGCGATGGCCACGAAGCTCGGCGACGAATGGCAGCGCGCCGGCGTGCACAGCGCGGGCCGTCAGCAGGAAATCTGCGACGCACTGGCGCAAACGACGCGCGATCTCGCAGAACAGGCATCGACGTTCGAACAACGCTCGAACGAACTGCTGTCGACGATCCGCGATTCGCATGCCGGCCTGCAGACGCAACTGGCCGCGCGCGACGAACAGCGCCTGTCGGCATGGAACGACTCGCTCGCCGCGATGGCCGCCGCGCTGCGCGACGAATGGGCGCAGACGAGCGCGCAGGCCGCGTCGCGCCAGCAGGACATCTGCGACACGCTGGCCCGCACCGCGAACGACATCACCGCGCAGGCACAGGTGCATGCGAGCGACACGATCAACGAGATCGCGCGTCTCGTGCAGGCTGCATCGGAGGCGCCGAAGGCCGCGGCCGACGTCGTCGCCGAACTGCGCCAGCGCCTGTCCGACAGCCTGGTGCACGACACCGCGATGCTCGAGGAACGCAGCCGCCTGCTCGCGACGCTCGAAACGCTGCTCGGCGCGGTCAACCACGCGTCGACCGAACAACGCACCGCGATCGATGCGCTCGTCAGCACGTCGGCCGACCTGCTCGATCGCGTCGGCGCGCGCTTCAACGACACCGTCGATGCCGAAACGCGCAAGCTCGACTCGGTGGCCGCACAGGTCACGGCGGGCGCCGTCGAGGTCGCGAGCCTCGGCGACGCGTTCGGGATGGCCGTGCAGGTATTCGGCGAGTCGAACGACAAGCTGCTGACCCATCTGCAACGCATCGAGGCCGCGCTCGAGAAGTCGCTCGCGCGCAGCGACGAGCAGCTCGAGTACTACGTCGCGCAGGCGCGCGAGGTGATCGACCTGAGCATGATGTCGCAGAAGCAGATCGTCGAAGACCTGCAGCAGCTCGCCGGCCGGCGGGCGAGCGTCGGAGCGTAACGCATGCATGACGAAATCGACGGCGGCGCGTCCTCCGCGCCGGTATGGCCCGCGTTCGCCGACCTGATGTCGGTGCTGCTGGGCGCGTTCGTGCTGATCCTCGTCGGCGTGATCGGCATGCAGCTTCAGCTCACGTCGAAGCTCGAGGAGGCCGTGCGTGCGCGCCAGCAGGAAGCGCAGCAGCGCAAGTCGCTCGAGCAGGCGCTTGCCGGGCCGCTCGCGGCCGGCCGCGTGACGCTCGTGAACGGCCGCATCGGCATCAGCGGCAACGTGCTGTTCGCATTGAATTCCGACCAGTTGCAGCCCGCGGGCCGTGACCTGCTGAAGACGCTGGCCGTGCCGCTCGGCGCCTACCTGAAGACGCGTGACGAGATCCTGATGATCAGCGGCTTCGCCGACGACCAGCAGGTGCATGCCGGCAACCGCCTGTTCGCGGACAACTGGGAACTGTCGGCCAAGCGCGCGTTGACGGTCACGCGCGCGCTGATCGACGCCGGCGTGCCGGCGTCATCGGTGTTCGCGGCCGCGTTCGGCTCCGAGCAGCCGGTCAGCTCGAATGCGGACGATGAAGGCCGCGCGAAGAACCGCCGCGTGGAGATCGCGCCGGTGCCGCGCAAGTCGGCTTCGAACGGAGGGAAGGCGAAGTGACCGGCGACGCGACGCACGTTCGCGCGACGCTCGACGCATGGCGCGAGCAGGGCGCCGACCGGCTCGATCCGGTGCGCTTTCACCGGATCGACGCGCTCGAACGGCGCGCGGCCGCGCTCGAAGGCGACGCGCGCGCGTTGCTCGACGCACGGCTGGCGACGTTGCTCGAAGGCTTCGCGGAGGTCGTTGCGCGCGCCGATCAAACGACACCCGCGGGCGGCGCGGCAGGTGCGCCCGCGCGCGGCGCGCTGGCGGAACTCGTCGAGCGGCTCGCGCGCGATGCGCAGGCCGACCGGCGCGGGCTCGATCCCGAGCTGGTCGATTACTTCCGTACGATGTGGTCGAAGGTCCGCACGGAGCAGCAGTACCGTCAGTCGCTCGACCAGGTGCCGCGCAACGCGGGGCCGCTCAATTCGAACAGTCTCGTGCACCGGTCGCTCGCGACGATGCGCGAGTTGTCGCCGGCTTACCTGCAGCAGTTCCTGTCGTATGTCGACGCGCTCGCGTGGCTCGAGGATCTCGCCGGCGGCGGCGCGCAGCCCGAGAAGGAAGCGCCGCGGGCGAAGGCGGCCAAGCCGGCGAAGAAGGTGACGCGCGCGAAGGCGCGGTAACGCACGCGGGTGGCTACCGGGCCGGTTCTGCCTCCTGGATGGCCGCGCGCAGTGCGTGCAGCGCATCGGCCAGCGCCGATGCGAACGGCGGATGCGCGGCGATTCCGGCCGCGTCGAGTTGACTCCCGAGGATCGGCAGCGTGATCGACGCGCGCTCGACGATGTTCGCCGACATCACCGACAGCGTCTCCCGCAGCGCCGCGTACGCATGCGTCGCACGCGGCGACGCATTCAGCACCGCGACCGGCTTGTACACGACGGCCTCGCATCCCACGATCCAGTCCAGCGTGTTCTTCATCACGCCGGTTACGCCGTGCGCGTATTCCGGGCTCGCGATCAGCAGGCCGTCGGCGGCATTCACGCGGTCGATCAGGTCGCGCACCGCGGCGGGCGACGGGTATTCGGTATCGGGATTGAACAGCGGGAATTCACCGAGACGATCGAAGCGCACGATGCGCATGCCGCGCGGCGCGACGCGCGCGGCCGCATCGAGCAGCGCGGCGTTGTACGACTGCGCGCGCAGGCTGCCGCACAGCGCGACGATGTCGAAGTGGCGGCTGGCGTCGGGTCGGGGATCGGTGGTCATCGATGGGCGTGTCGGTTGGCGCGTCGCGTATCGGAGAGCGTCGCGTCGCGCAGATCGCACGGATTATCGCACCGGTGTCCGGGCGGCACCGGCCATCCCCGCCACGCGCGCGAACTCCTCGATCTCCCATCCATGACCGAGCATCAGCCGCCGCGTATGCAGTGCGCCATGCACGTCGTCGGCGACGGTTTCGCCGAGATAACACAGCGCCCGCCCGTCGATATCGACGAAGCCGTGCCGGTAATCCTGCGCGAGCGCCGTCCACAACTGCGCGGCGCCGACCGACTGGCGCGCGCCGCTGATCAGGCACAGGCCCGCGTCGAGCCCCCAGCGATACAGCGTCGTCGCGAGCCCCTTGCGCTGCGCGGACCCGCGCAGCCGCGTATGCGGCGCGCGCAGGTAGCGGTCGGCGCGGCGCGGGATTTCGGGCAGGCGGTTGAACACCGTATAGCCGGCGAGCTGGCGCGCGGCCGGATTCTCGACATACAGGAAGTACTCGCCGTCCGCCTCGCGGTGGCGGACGATCAGGCCGGAGCGGCCGAGCGCGACGGCCGGCAGGCCGTGCAGGCGATGGCCGGGCTGGTGGAGACGCGCGTAGAGCGTGTCGAGTTCATCGTCGATGTCGTGCTGGGAATGCTGTACGTCGATACGCATGGCAAAGGTCGCCCGTCCCGGGCGGTCCGAGAAAGTGGTTCATCGCAAAACGGGAAAGGAATGGCTGCGGCCCCCGGGCTCGGCGAAGCGAGCCGGGGCCGCGAATCAGCTGGGGATGTGCTGGAAACCGGCGGCGATCGCGGCGAGGCCCGCGATGCAGAGTGCGAACAGGATCAGGACTTTGTGGATCACGTCTCTCTCCTCAAGAATGCGCGGCGCCGAAGGGCGGCATCGCGGAGACGGTGAGCGGCGGGCACGGCCCGCGCGGCCGTCGTGCGGGACGACGGTCGAAGGTCCGGGCGACAAGCGCGCAGGTCGGGCGCCGTATCGCACGCGGACGGGCAGCACCATACGCGACGTGATTCGGGTGGGCAATCGGACAGAAGATGAAAAGCGACGAAAGGCGGAGAATCGCGTCGTTTCGCGACAATTGGCCGCATGAGGGCGGGCCACGACCTGCGGCAGCCGGCCCCGTCCTTTGCCACGGTATCAGGCCGGCGCGCGTTGCCCGAATGCCTGCCGGATGCGCGCGAACAGCCCGTGCTGCTCGATCCATTCGGCATACGCGCGATAGTCGGGATCGCGCATCAGGTGGCGCTCTTCCGTCTTCGCCCGCGTGTAGTAGATCAGGTTGACCGCGACGAGCCCCGCGCAGTGCATGAGCCCGACCTGCCAGCCGAGCGGCTCGACGAACGGCACCGACACCATCCAGTACGACAGGTTCTTCGTGATGTACGCCGGATGCTTCGTGAAGCGGTACGGGCCCGACGTGATGATCCCGCGGTTCGTCAGGTTCGAGAACCGCAGCCCGAACGAGATCGTGCACAGCGCGTAGGTCAACAGCAGCAGGATGATCACCGTGCCCCAGATCACGCGCAGCGTCGGGGCCGACATCAGCCAGTTGTCCCAGAACATCGAGCCTTCGTAGCGGATGTAGTTGTTCGAAAACAGCGACCAGAACGGCTGGTAGCACATCAGCGCGGCCACCCAGCCGAGCGTCGTCGGCTCGACGGTGCGCACGTGGCTGTCGAGGATGCGGAACGTGCACAGATAGCCGACGGTGCCGAACATCAGGTCCATCGTGAACGACAGGTCGTACATGAACACGAAGGTTGCGAGCGTCATCGGCGCATGCACCGCGTTCGCGAGCGACGCGGTCAGGTGATCGGCGTCCTTCGACAGGTAGACGGTCATCAGCGGCAGGAAGAACGCCTTCACGCCCCAGCCGGCCAGCATCTCGCGCACCGGCTTCCAGCTTGCGGGCTGCTCGCGGCGGAACAGGAAGCGGCCCCACAGCAGGTACGCGTCGTCGGTCTCGCGCTGGTGGCGGTCCATCCACGCGAAGTAGAACGGCGCGGCGACGATCACGTATGGCGCGAGCGAGCGCAGCAGCGACCAGAACGGCAGGTAGAACTTGCCGTGGTATTCGGGCAGCAGCCAGTAGATCACGCCGATGCCTGCATAGATCGACGTCAGCGCGCCGAGCCGCGTCGCGACGCGCGCGATGCCGAGCGGCCGGACGGCCTGCCGCGACAGGCCCGCGCTCGGGCGCAGGTAGACGCGCGAGATGAAGATTTCGTGCAGCGCGATCGTGCCGATGATCGCGAGGCTGGCGATGACCGCGCGCGTGGCCGCATCGAGGGTCGGCTGGTCGCGCGTGATCCACAGCGCGAAGAGCCCGGCGGCGATGCCGAGCAGGCCGGCGCGCAGCGGCGTGGCGGAACGGGGTGGGCGGTCCTGGACCGCGGCGATGCCGTCAAGCGTGGAATTCATGATCGGATCCTCGTACGGATGAGGGCCGGCGCCCCCGCTTGGCGGGTGACGCCGGCCGTCGGCCGGGCTTTGTATGGATGCGCGCCCG
>NZ_JAAGPH010000105.1:0-29525 GCF_017104705.1 Burkholderia sp. Se-20373
GGTCGAACAGTCGGTGCACATCTACAACCATGAGCGACCGCATACGGCTCTGAAATACAAAACGCCCGATGCGGTGCATCGGGCGTTCTAGTGCCTGGATACTGTCAACCTATTCCAGGACTTGACACGCGGGAAAGCGGTGCCGAGCCCGCGTTACAGGCAGACCGGTTCAGGCTCGAGTTCGACGCCGAAACGTGTGCGCACGTCGGCCTGGATCGCCTGCGCCAGCGCGAGCACGTCGCCCCCCGTCGCGCCGCCGCGATTGACGAGCACGAGCGCCTGGCGGTCGTGCACGGCCGCCGCGCCCAGCGCGCGCCCCTTCCAGCCGCAGCGGTCGATCAGCCAGCCGGCCGCGAGCTTGACCTGCCCGTTCGGCTGCGGATACGACACGACTTCCGGCGCGCGGGCGCGCAGCGCATCGAACTGCGCGGCATCGATCACCGGATTCTTGAAAAAACTGCCCGCGTTGCCGAGGACGAGCGGATCGGGCAGCTTCGCGCGGCGGATCGCGACGACCGCGTCGAACACGTCGCGCGCCGTGGCCGCATCGGGTGCAATGCCGCGTGCGTCGAGTTCGCGCGTGACGTCCGCGTAGCCGAGCCGCGGCGCCCACTGCTTCGGCAGCCGGAACGTCACCGACACGATCGCGAACCGGCCGCGCCCTTCCCGCTTGAAGAAGCTGTCGCGATAGCCGAACGCGCAGCGCGCGGCGTCGAAACGCTCGCTGCGCCCCGTCGCCAGCTCCACCGCGACCAGCGAGTCGAAATACGCCTTCATCTCGAGGCCGTATGCGCCGATGTTCTGGATCGGCGCGGCGCCGACCGTGCCCGGAATCAGCGCGAGGTTCTCGAGGCCCGCCATCCCGTGCTCGAGCGTCCATGCGACGAATGCGTGCCAGTTCTCGCCGCCGCCGGCCTCGACGTACCACGCGTCGTCGTCCTCGCGCACGACGCGGCGGCCCGCGATCTCGTCGAGCAGCACGACGCCGTCGAAGTCGCGCGTGAACACGACGTTGCTGCCGCCGCCGAGCACGAGTTGCGGCAGGTTGGCGACGCGCGGGTCGCGATGGAGCGCCTCGAACTGCGACGCATGCGTGATGCGCGCGGCAAAGCGCGCGGTCGCGGCGATGCCGAACGTGTTGTGCGCGGCAAGCGGATGGTCGGGAAGCAGCGACAGGGCGGAATCGTCAGGAGGCATCGGCATTCGCGGTCACGTCCGCCCGGGCGGCGCATGGCCGGCCTTGGGCAAACGGAGGGGCATCGGTAAAATGGCAAACAGTCCGCAATTATAGCGAGTGCCCGCGCGCGAGCCGGATGCCCGCATCTCAAGGGAGGAATGCCATGCCATCGTTCGACGTCGTTTCCGAAGCGAACATGATCGAAGTGAAGAACGCCATCGAGCAGTCGAACAAGGAAATTTCGACGCGCTTCGACTTCAAGGGCTCCGACGCGCGCGTCGAGCAGAAGGAACGCGAGCTGACGCTGTTCGCCGATGACGATTTCAAGCTCGGCCAGGTCAAGGACGTGCTGATCGGCAAGCTGGCCAAGCGCAACGTCGACGTGCGCTTCCTCGACTACGGCAAGGTCGAGAAGATCGGCGGCGACAAGGTCAAGCAGATCGTCACCGTGAAGAAAGGCGTGACCGGCGATCTCGCGAAGAAGATCGTGCGCCTCGTGAAGGACAGCAAGATCAAGGTGCAGGCGAGCATCCAGGGCGATGCCGTGCGCGTGAACGGCACGAAGCGCGACGACCTGCAGAGCGTGATCGCGATGCTGCGCAAGGACGTGACCGACACGCCGCTCGACTTCAACAACTTCCGCGACTGATCGCCGGGCGATCCGTCACGTCATCCCGCCGGGCCCCGCATACGCGGCGCGCCCGGCTGCGGCCAAGCGCCGCGCTTCCTCAGGCTTTCCCGCCGCCCTGCGCGCCGCCATCCGCGGCCGCCTTCTTCTTGTCGCCGATCCGGCTTTCCTGCCCCGCCAGCAGCTTCGAAATGTTGCCGCGGTGGCGCCACACGAGCAGCACGCTCATCGCCAGCACGGCCCATGCGACCGGGTTGTGGCCCGTACCGAACAGGAACACGTCGAACACCGGCGCGAACACGGCCGCCACCAGCGCCGCGAGCGACGAATAGCGGAAGAAGAACGCGACGATCAGCCAGGTCAGCGCGGTCGCGAGCCCGAGCACCGGGTGCACCGCGAGCAGCACGCCGGCCGCGGTCGCGACGCCCTTGCCGCCCTGGAAGCGGAAGAACACCGGATACAGGTGGCCAAGGAACACGGCGATCGCGACCCATGCGACCGCGACGTCGGGCAAGCCGAAGCGCCGGGCGAGCCAGACGGCAATCCAGCCCTTGAATGCATCGCCGACGAGCGTCAGGATCGCGGCCTTCTTGTTGCCGCTGCGCAGCACGTTGGTCGCGCCGGGATTCTTCGACCCGTACGAACGCGGGTCGGCCAGGCCCATCGCGCCGCTGACGACGACGGCGAACGACACCGAACCGATCAGGTAGGCAACGAGGGCGGCGAGCAGGATCTGCATGCGGAGAACTCTTCTTTCAACGTATCGGTAAAGGGACGGCTGCGCGCGGCACGCCGAAACGGCGCCCATTCTACCGAACGCGCGCGGCCTGCCACGAAGGTGAAACCCTCAGTCGACACTGGCGCACTGCACGGGCCGCGCGCCGAGCAGCGACGTGAGCACGGCCGGCGCGAGGCTGACGAGGTAGCCGCGACGCCCGCCGTTCAGGTAGATCGTCGGCAGCTCGAGGATCGTCGCCTCGACGTAGACGGGCATCGTCTTGCGCGTGCCGAACGGCGACGTGCCGCCGACGAGATAGCCCGAATGGCGGTTCGCGACCTCGGGCTTGCACGGCTCGACACGCTTCGCGCCGATCTGCCGCGCGAGGTTCTTCGTCGACACGGTGCGGTCGCCGTGCATCAGCACGATCAGCGGCTTCGCGTGTTCATCTTCCATCACGAGCGTCTTCACGACGCAGTGCTCGTCGACGCCGAGCTGGCGCGCGGATTCGCCGGTGCCGCCGTGCTCGACGTAGTCGTACGGATGCTCGCCGAATGCAACGCCGTGGCGGCGCAGCAACTGGGTTGCGGGGGTTTCGGACACATGCCTGGATTTGCTCATGGCGGCATTTTAAGGGTGAACGACCGGCGCGCGCGCGATCACGCCCTCGCGCCCGCACCGACGGTATACTCGCGGCCCGCTTTTCGCCGGGCGGCCTGCGGCAACGCCGCAACGATTCCTTCCATCATCATTGCGGACATCGCGAAGCGCTATTGCCCGAATGGCCGATTGTGGCGCGCGCGCCGTCATGGCACGATCGTTCGCCAACCTCGTCAGCCGCCGCCCGCCCTTCTTCTGGAGACGCCATGTCCTCGTCCCTCCGTTCATCCGAGCCGCTCGACGTCGACGCACTGCTCGCCGCGCTGCCTCGCCGCATCGCCGACGTGCTCGCGCGCCGGGCCGCGCAGGCGCCCGCGCATCCGGCGCTGATCGAGGACGCGCGCCGCCTGTCGTACGGCGACCTGTCGCAGGCCGTCGATGCAGCCGCCGCGCAGCTCGCCGACCTAGGCGTGCAAGGCGGCGACCGCGTGATGATCGTCGCTGAAAACTGCATCGCGCAGATCGTGCTGCTGCTCGCGGCCGCCCGCCTCGACGCGTGGGCGCTCGTGTCGAACGCGCGATTGTCCGCCGGCGAGCTCGACGCAATCGCCGCGCACGCACGGCCGAAACTGATCGCGTTCACCACCGACGCCTCGCCCGACGCGCGCACGCATGCCGAACGGCACGGTGCGACACCCGCCGGCACGCTGCCGGTCGACATCGGCGCGTGGTCGTACCACGTCGACGCGAGCGCGCCGGGCGAACCGGTCGCCGCCGACGGTGCCGCGCAATGCGCGGCGCTGATCTACACGACCGGCACGACCGGCACGCCGAAAGGCGTGATGCTGTCGCATCGCAACCTGCTGTTCATCGCGGCGACGTCGAGCACGCTGCGCCGCGTGTCGCCCGACGACGTCGTCTACACGGTGCTGCCCGTGTCGCACGTGTACGGGCTCGCGTCGGTCTGCCTCGGCAGCCTGTACGCGGGCGCGACGCTGCGGCTCGCGCCGCGCTTCTCCCCGGAAGCCGTGCGCGTCGCGCTCGCCGACGAAGGCGTCACGATCTTCCAGGGCGTGCCCGCGATGCACGCGAAGCTGCTCGAACACCTGAACACGCACGGCCACGCGTGGCGCGCGCCGCGCCTGCGCTTCGCGTATTCGGGCGGCTCGCCGCTCGACGCGAACCTGAAGGCGCGTGTCGAGCGCCTGTACGGCGTGCCGCTGCACAACGGCTACGGGATGACCGAAAGCAGCCCGACGATCACGCAGACGCCGCTCGACGCGCCGCGCACCGACAGCTCGGTCGGCGTGCCGATTCCCGGCGTGGAGATGCGGATCGTCGCACCGGACGGCACCGACGTGCCGCCGGGTGAAGTCGGCGAGATCCGCGTGCGCGGGCCGAACGTGATGCTCGGCTACTACCGCAACGCGGACGCCACGCACGCGGCCGTAACGCCGGACGGCTGGCTCAGCACCGGCGATCTCGCGCGGCAGGAGGCGGACGGTGCGATAACGATCACGGGCCGCAGCAAGGAGCTGATCATCCGGTCGGGCTTCAACGTCTATCCGGTCGAAGTCGAGCAGGTGCTGAACGCGCATCCGGACGTCGTGCAGGCGGCCGTGATCGGCCGCGCGGTCGAAGGCAACGAGGAAGTGCTCGCGTTCGTCGAGCTGGTGCCCGGCGCGACGGCCGACGAAGCGGCGTTGCACGCGTGGTGTGCGGAGCGGCTCGCGCCTTACAAACGCCCCGCACACATCCGCGTACTCGACGCGCTACCGGCCGCCTCGACGGGCAAGGTGCTGAAGCACAAGCTGCGCGAGCTGGTCTGACTTGAACCGGCCGTTGCGCGTGACACTGCCCGCGCCGTGCCGGATGCGCTAACCGCGCGGGTGGTGTTGCGCATGCAGCGTCTTCAACCGCTCGCGTGCGACGTGCGTGTAGATCTGCGTGGTCGAGATATCGCTGTGGCCGAGCAGCAGCTGCACGACACGCAGGTCGGCGCCATGGTTCAGCAGGTGCGTCGCGAACGCGTGCCGCAGCGTGTGCGGCGACAGGTGCGCGCGCACGTCCGCATGCTGCGCGTGGCGCTTGATGATGTTCCAGAACTGCTGGCGCGTCATCCCGTCGCCGCGCGCGGTCACGAACAGCGCGTCGGCCGCGCGCGCACCGAGCAGCGCCGGCCGCGCCTCGCGCAGGTAGCGCTCGATCCACCCTTGCGCGACCTCGCCGAACGGCACGAGCCGCTCTTTCGAACCCTTGCCCATCACGCGCACGACGCCCTCGTTGAGCCCGACCTCGACGGTCTTCAGCGTCACGAGCTCGCTCACGCGCAGCCCGCTCGCATACATCAGCTCGAGCATCGTACGATCGCGCAGGCCGAGCGGCGTGCCGATGTCGGGCGCACCGAGCAGCGCCTCGACCTGCGCTTCCGACAACGTCGACGGAAACCGGGCCGCCTGTTTCGCGGACGTGATCCGCAGCGTCGGGTCGGCGCTCGCGCGATGCTCGCGCACGGCCCAGCCGTAATAGCGCCGGAACACCGACAGCCGCCGGTTCGACGACGTTGCCTTGCCGTCGCTGCGCGCGGCGATGTAGCCCGTCACCATCGCTTCATCGACCGCATCGAGCGATGCGTCGTGCGTCTCGGCCAGCCATTGTGAAAACAGCACCAGATCGCGCCGGTACGCATCGAGCGTGTTGCGCGCCAGCCCGTGCTCGAGCCACAGCGCGTCGCAAAACACGTCGATCGACGCGCGGCTCGCGAGCAGCGCGGGGGACGCCTCGACGGCATCGCCGTCGACTTCGGGGGACATCAGTGATTCACTCATCAGTACGGCACGCCTTCGTGCGCCAGCAGCCAGCGCTTCACTTTCTGGTAATAACCGTTGTCGTCGTGGTTCGCGAAGCCGCCGAGGCCGCCCGCCGCGACGACGCGATGGCACGGGATCACGAGCGGGAAGTAGTTCGCGCCGCATGCCTGGCCCACCGCGCGCGGCGCGCTGCCGATCCGCTTCGCGACCTGCCCGTAGGTCAGCACCGTGCCGGGCGGAATATCGCTGATCACGTCCCACACGCGGTGCTGGAACGCGCTGCCGACTTCGGCGAGCGGCAGGTCGAAGCGCGCCGACGCACGCTCGAAATAACGTTCGATCTGCTTGACCGCGCGCTGCGCGAGCGGCGAATCCGGATCGACTGACTTCACCGATTCGGGCAGATAGACGATCTCGCGCACCACCGCGGCATCCGTGCGGATGCCGACCTTGCCGAACGGCGCGTCGATGACTGCATTGAACATGGCCCTCTCCTGACCGATGGATGCGCGCGGCACCACCGCGCGCCGACGACACTTTACGCCGCCTTCACGCAGCACGCAGCGCCCATTCGACATGCTCGCGCACGACCGGCGACGGATCGTCGGCCCGCGCGCGCAACGCGGCGACGATCGCGTCGCGCGCCTGCGGCGTGAGCCGGCCCGCGTCCGCGCGCAGCGCATTGCCGAGCCCGACCGCGAGGTTGCGCAACCAGCTTTCGTAGCCGATGCGCCGGATCGCACTGCCCTGCATCCGCGTATCGAACGCGTCCGCGTCCCACGCGAACAGCTCGACGAGCGTCGCGCGATCGAGGCCGTGCCGCACGTCGAAATCGGCGACGGGCGCGGCCTGCGCGAACTTGTTCCACGGGCACACGAGCTGGCAGTCGTCGCAGCCGTACACGCGATTACCGATCATCGGCCGCAGCGGCTCGGGGATGCTGCCTTTCAGTTCGATCGTCAGGTACGAGATGCAGCGGCGCGCGTCGACGCGGTACGGCTCGACGATCGCGCCGGTCGGGCACGCGTCGATGCAGCGCGTGCAGCTGCCGCAGTGCGCGCCGGGCGTCTCGGGCGCGGTGTCGGGGGACGTGTGCGCATCGGTCGGCAGCGGAACGTCGACGTAGATCTCGCCGAGGAAGAACAGCGAGCCCGCATCGCGTTGCAGCAGCAGCGTGTGCTTGCCGCGCCAGCCGACGCCGGCCTTCTGCGCGAGCTCGACCTCGAGCACGGGCGCCGAATCGGTGAACACGCGGTAGCCGAACGCGCCGATCTCCTGCTCGATGCGCTCGGCGAGCGTCTGCAGGCGGTTGCGCAACACCTTGTGATAGTCGCGGCCGCGCGCATAGATCGACACGACGGCCGCCTGCGGATCGTCGAGCCGGGCCCGTTCGCGTGCGCGCCAGTCGTGCAGTGCGAGCGCGCCCGGCTCGCTTTCAGGCGCGTCGGCGGCCAGCGTTTCGGCCGGCAGATAGGCGAGCCGGGCCGAGATCACACGTCGCGTACCGGCCACAAGTTCGGCCGGACGCGCGCGTTTCATCCCATGTTTCGCCATATAATCCATTTCGCCGTGGTATCCGGCTTCCAGCCAGGCGGCGAGGCCTGCTTCGGCATCCGAGAGATCGGTATCGCTGATGCCGATCGCCCCGAAACCCAATTCGCGCCCCCACGCCCTGATGCGCGCGGCGAGCGCAGTCAACGCCGCATCGTCGAGCGCGCACGGTGCCGCACCTTCGGCACGAGTCGAAGGTCTGTCGGATGCGGCGAGTTCCGGTAATCGGTTCATCGCACTATTTTACGAGAATGCCAGCCACGCCCAGCCAACCGCCTCACGACGCCATGCTGCCCGCCCCGCTCGCGGAGCGCGTGATCGCGCTCGCCGACGAAGCGGCGACCGAGGCCTTCGGCACCCGCTTCGCGCACGCGCTCGACGCGGCGCGCACCGAGCTTGCCCGCGCGCATGCGTTCGACGGGCTGCAGATCCAGCTGGTCGGCGATCTCGGCGCGGGCAAGACGTCCCTCGTCCGCGCGATCCTGCGTGGCCTCGGCCACACGGGGCGCGTGCGCAGCCCGACCTACACGCTCGTCGAGCCGTACGCGCTCGAACGCGACGATGGGGAACTCGAGGTCTATCACTTCGATCTGTATCGTTTCAACGATCCGGCCGAATGGTCCGACGCAGGCTTTCGCGAATATTTCAATTCCAGCGCGATCTGCCTCGTCGAATGGCCACAACAGGCAGGCACGCTGCTCGGCGTACCCGATCTGGTTTTCTCGCTCGACGTGGATGGCGACGGCCGCGCTCTCACCGTCCGGGCGTACAGCGCTTCAGGAAAGGCATGTCTCGAAAGATGTTGATCAAACCGTTCCGCTCGATCGAATCGGCGGCCACCGCGACGCACAACTGGCGGCGCCGCCAGATCCTGTGCGCGGGCGCGTCGACGCTGGTGCTCGGTCTCGTCGCACCGCGGCTCGCGCACGCGTCGTCGGTGCTCGGCGTGCGCGTGTGGCCCGCTCGCGATTACACGCGCGTCACGATCGAATCCGACCAGCCGCTGCAGAATAGCCAACAGCTGCTGCAGGGTCCCGACCGTCTCGTCGTCGACCTGACCGGCCTCGACCTCGACCAGGCGCTGCGCGACCTCGTGTCGAAGATCGCGCCGAACGATCCGCAGATCCAGTCGGTGCGCGTCGGCCAGTATCAGCCGCACGTCGTGCGGATGGTGTTCGACCTGAAAGGCTCGGTGAAGCCGCAGGTGTTCACGCTGCCGCCGGTCGGCACCTACAAGTACCGGCTCGTGTTCGACCTGTATCCGGCCGTCGCGCCCGATCCGCTGTCCGACCTGATCGCGCAGACGGAACGCAAGGAACAGGCGCTCAACGACACCGCGCGCGCGCAGCAGATGCAGCCGCCGACCACGCTGGCCGGCCCGGGTACCCCGCCGCCCGCCGCGGGCGACAACAGCGACGCATTCTTCCAGCGCTTCGCGCAGAACACGCCGGCCACGCCGCACACGCCGCCCGCCACGCCTTCGACGCCTTCGACGCCCGCGAGGCCGGCCGTCAAGCCGCCGCCCGTCATCGCACGCCGCGACGACAGCGACGACGATGGCGACACCTACAAGTTCACCGCGCCGAAATCCGGCAAGGGCAGCACCGTCCGCCTGCTGACGGTGGCGATCGATCCGGGCCATGGCGGCGAGGATCCGGGCGCGATCGGCGGTGGCGGCACGTACGAGAAGCACATCGCGCTCGACATCGCGAAGAAGCTGCGCGCGAAGATCGACGGCGCGCCGAACATGCGCGCGATGATGACGCGCGACGCCGACTTCTTCGTGCCGCTGAACGTGCGCGTGCAGAAAGCGCGCCGCGTGGGTGCCGACCTGTTCGTGTCGATCCACGCCGATGCATTCACGACGCCGTCGGCGCGCGGCTCGTCGGTGTTCGCGCTGTCCGACCACGGCGCGACGAGCGCCGCGGCGCGCTGGATGGCGAACAAGGAGAACTCGTCCGACCTGATCGGCGGCATCAACATCAAGACGGCGGATGCGGCCGTGAACCGCGCGCTGTTCGACATGTCGACGACCGCGCAGATCCGCGATTCGCTGCGCTACGGCAACTACGTGCTGAAGGAAGTCGGCGGCATCAACAAGCTGCACAAGGGCTCGGTCGAGCAGGCCGGGTTCGCGGTGCTGAAGGCGCCCGACATTCCGTCGATCCTCGTCGAGACGGCCTTCATCAGCAACCCGGAAGAAGAGAGCCGGCTGAACGACGACGGCTATCGCGACCAGATGGCCGACGCGATCTTCCGCGGCATCAAGCGTTATTTCGCCGCGAATCCGCCGCTCGCGAAGAGCCGGATGGCCTGACGGTCGTACCCGGCCACTCCGCCCCGCCGCCGGCACGCAGTGCGTGCCGGCGCGTCACGATGCCGCGAAGCGGCGCATCAGTTTCCCGCCGAACACGTTCACCGCGAGCCCGCCCATCACGAGCGCCGTGCCGATCAGCTGCGTGCGTGTCAGATGCTCGTCGAGCAGCAGCGCCGACGACGCGAGGCCGACGATCGGCACCAGCAGCGAGAACTGCGCGACCTGAGCGGCCGGATAGCGCGACAGCAGGCGGCTCCACAGCCCGTAGCCGAGCAGCGTCGCGACGAACGCGAGATAGACGACCGCGAAGATCGACGCACCGTTCAGACCGGCGAGCGCGGTCGCGATCCGCTGCGGCCCTTCGAACCACAGCGACAGCAGGAAGAACGGCACGGGCGGCACGAGGCTGGCCCACACGACGAGCGACACGAGGTTCGCACGGCCGACCTTCTTCGTGACGATGTTGCCGAACGCCCACATCGCGGCCGAGCCGATCGTCAGCAGGAAACCCGCGAGCGTCATCGCGCGGCCGCCCTGCGCCGCGATCACGACGAGCCCGCCCGCGGCGATCGCGAGCCCGAGCAGGTTCTGCACGCGCAGCCGCTCGCCGAGGAACAGCATCGCGAACACGAGCGTGAAGAACGCCTGCGACTGCAGCACGAGCGACGCGAGGCCGGCCGGCATGCCGACGTACATGCCGGTGAACAGGAACACGAACTGGCCGAGCTGGATCGTCGCGCCGTACAGCACCAGCAGGCGCCACGGAATCTGCGGCCGACGCACGAAGAACACCGCGGGCACGGCCGCGAGCGTGAAGCGCAGCGCGCCGAGCAGCATCGGCGGCATGCCGTGCAGGCCGACCTTGATCACGACGAAGTTCACGCCCCACGCCAGGATCACGACCAGCGCAAGCAGCAAGTCCTTCGGGGCCATCATCGGCGTCTCCTCGATTGTCGAATGGTCGTGCACGGTGCGCTCAGGCCCTGTCGCTTCGCGCCGGGCGCCCCGAGAAGACTGCCTTCGAGGCGGAAAACCCGGGGCGGCCCGGTGTTTTCCTCTGGGAAGCCGGTCAGTCTACCGGGTTTCAGCCCCCGGCCCGATACCCGCGCGACGCACATGGAATCGGCGGCGGACGGCCAGTACAATGACCGGCATCCCCCCGCCGCCCCACAGGATCCGCCATGACCGCTCCGATCAAAGCCCTGCTGAAGCCGCACGTGCGCGACATCGGCAACCTGCAGGTGCGCCGCACGCTGCCCGCACTCGCCGCACGCCTCGTCGGCCCGTTCATCTTCTTCGATCACATGGGGCCCGCCGCGCTGCCGCCCGGCACGGGGCTCGACGTGCGCCCGCACCCGCATATCGGCCTGGCCACCGTCACCTACCTGTTCGACGGCGCGATCCTGCACCGCGACAGCCTCGGCTCGCTGCAGGAGATCGTGCCGGGCGACGTGAACTGGATGACGGCCGGCCGCGGGATCGTCCACTCCGAACGCACGCCCGACGCACAGCGCGAAAGCGGCCACACCGTGCACGGGATCCAGACCTGGGTCGCGCTGCCGCGCGCGCACGAGACGACCGAGCCGTCGTTCGTGCACCATGCGGCCGACACGCTGCCGAAGCGCAATGAGGACGGCGTCGCGCTGACGGTGATCGCCGGCGATGCGTTCGGGCTGCGCTCGCCGGTCACGACGTTCTCGGGCACGCTGTACGTCGCGGCCGAATTCGCGGCCGGCGGCCGCATCGAACTCGACGCGTCGCACGAGGAGCGCGCGGTCTACGTGGTCGACGGCGAGCTTGCGATCGACGGCACGCCGGTGCCGGCCGAGCAGATGGCCGTGCTCACGCCCGGCGCCGCGGTCACGCTGACGAGCGGCAGCGGCGCACGTGCGATGCTGCTCGGCGGCGACAAGATCGACGGCGAGCGCTTCATCGAATGGAATTTCGTCGCCAGCAGCCGCGAGGCGATCGAGCGCGCGAAAGAAGCCTGGACGCGCCAGGCAATGGGCAAGGTGCCGGGCGAGACGGAATGGATTCCGCTGCCCGAGTCGAAGCCGCGTTGAAAAAGGGGCGCGCCGCCCCCATCCTGACGACATTCGAACGGAAGAGAACGACATGGACACCACGCTTGCCACATTCGAGAAAGACGTCATCGAGGCGTCGCTGGACGCACCCGTGCTGGTGGACTTCTGGGCGCCGTGGTGCGGCCCCTGCAAGACGCTCGGCCCGCTGCTGGAAAAGCTCGAAGGCGACTATGAAGGCCGCTGGAAGCTCGTGAAGGTCAACGTCGACGAGAACCAGGAACTCGCCGCGCACTTCCAGACGCGCAGCATCCCGCACGTGATCGCGTTCGCCGACGGGCGCCCGGTCGACCAGTTCGTCGGCGTGCTGCCCGAAGGTCAGCTGCGCGCCTTCCTCGACCGGCTGCTGCCGGCGCCCGAGGAAGCCGAACGGCGTGCCGCGCAGTATGCGATGGCCGAGGCGCGCTACGACGACGCGCTCACGCACCTCGAAGCGGCGCTCGCGCTGAACCCGGGCTTCGACGACGCCCGCCTCGATCTGATCGAACTGCTGCTCGCGAACAACCAGGTCGACGCCGCGCGCGCCGAGACCGAGCGTCTGTCGCCGCAGACCGTGCAGAACGGCGATCCGCGCTACCAGGCGATCAAGACCCGTTTCGACGCGCTCGACGCGACGGCGGACCTGCCGCCGACCGACGCGCTCGAAGCGCGCATCGCGGCGAACCCCGCCGACCTCGACGCGCGCTTCGACCTCGCGCAGAGCCTGATCGCGCGGCGCGCGTATGAAGGCGCGGTGGAGCAGTTGCTGGAAATCGTGACGCGCGACCGCGCGTACGGCGACGATCTCGGCCGCCGCACGCTGATCTCGGTGTTCGAGCTGGCCGGCGATCGCCCGGACCTCGTCGCCGGGTGGCGACGCAAGCTGAGCATGGCGCTCAACTGAACTGACGTGGGGCCGGCCGGGCCGCAACGGCCCGGCTGCCGGATCGCCACGTCAAGCACGGCGCGGGTCACGCGCCGCCGCATTGCACAATGATCGCGATTCGCAGCGGCTCAGCCCGCCGCCTGCGCCGCGATCGCGCGCAGCGCATGCGCGGCGGCCGCGAAGCCGAAGCTTGCCGTCACGCACACGCTCGAACCGAACCCCGCACAGTTGAGCCCCGCGACGTGCGCGGCCGCGGACGGCTCCGTGCCGTCCTCGAGATCGCACGCAGCGGCTTCCGGATAGATCAGCGGCTCGTCCGAATACACGGCGCTGACCTTGAAACGCGCCTTCGGTCCGCGCGGAAAGCCGTGCTGCTTGCGCAATTGCGCGCGCACTTTCGACAGCAGCGGATCCTGGATCGTCAGCGCGAGATCGTCGATCCGGATGCGCGTCGGGTCGAGCTGGCCGCCCGCGCCGCCGACCACGACGAGCGGCTGGCGCTTCGCGACGCACCATGCGATCAGCGCGACCTTCGTGCGCACGCTGTCGATCGCGTCGATCACGTAGTCGAAGCCGCCGCCGAGCAGCGCGTCGAAGTTGTCGGGTTCGACGAAATCCTCGATCCGGTTCACGCGGCACGCGGGATCGATCAGCGCGATCCGCTCGGCCATCGCGTCGACCTTCGGCTTGCCGTAATTGCCGTCGAGCGCGTGGATCTGCCGGTTCGTATTGCTTTCGGCGACGTTGTCGAGATCGATCAGCGTCAGCGTGCCGACCGCGTTGCGCGCAAGCGCCTCGGCCACCCACGAGCCGACGCCGCCGATCCCGATCACCGCGACGTGCGCGCGCTCGAACGCGGCGGCGGCCGGCGCGCCGTACAGCCGCGCAACGCCGCCGAAACGCCGCGCGCGATCCACGTCAAGCTGGATTTCCGGGGTCGGGGTAAGATCAGAGGAACTGGGCGGGGCAGCGTCGGCGACGGACATGGCAGCAAGGAAAACGTAAGTCGTGCAGCCCTCTATTTTGCCTGAACTCCCCGCTCGCACGCGCCACTGTGCACGCACGTTTCTTGCGCGTTGGCTACAATGGTTCCAGATTGAAGCGTTTGCATAACATGACGACTCTCGCCGATCTTCGCATCAATTACTCACGCGCTTCGCTCGACGAGGCCGACGTCGCCCACGACCCCTTCGCCCAGTTCGACCGCTGGTTCAAGGAGGCGCTCGCCGCCAAGCTGCCCGAGCCGAACACGATGACGCTCGCGACCGTCGGCGCCGACGGCCGGCCGTCGGCACGCATCGTGCTCATCAAGGGCGTCGACGAACGCGGGTTCGTCTTCTTTACCAATTACGAAAGCCGCAAGGGGCGCGATCTTGCCGCGCACCCGCAGGCCGCGCTGCTGTTCTACTGGATCGAGCTCGAGCGCCAGGTGCGCATCGAAGGCCGGATCGAGAAAACCAGCGCAGAGGAAAGCGACCGCTATTTCGCGTCGCGCCCGCTCGGCTCGCGCATCGGCGCATGGGCATCGGAACAGAGCGCGGTGATCGACAGCCGCGCGACGCTCGAAGCGCAGGAAAAGGCCGTCAGCGAACGCTACGGCGACAACCCGCCGCGCCCGCCGCACTGGGGCGGCTACCGCCTCGTGCCCGACTCGATCGAGTTCTGGCAGGGCCGCCCGTCGCGGCTGCACGACCGCCTGCTCTATACGCGCGACGCCGGCACGTCGACGGGCTGGTCGATTTCGCGCCTGTCGCCTTAAGCCCGGCGCCGGCGCATGCCGGTCGTGTCTCGTGTTGCATTCGGGCGCCCGCCTCGCAAGCGGCGGGCGCCGGTCAAGATACTTGGCTGTATTCGATTCAACGAACAAACGGAGAATCCAAATGTTCTGGGAAAAGAAGCTGGCACAGTGGGCGGACGAAGTACGGGCGAAAGCGAACATACCGGCGCGCCTCGTGCTGTGGAACGGCGATCAACTCGATTTCGGCACCTTCAGCGCGCCGCAGGTCACGCTGAAGGTCAACAGCGCGTCGGCGTTGCCGCTCCTGCTCGAACCGAGCCTCGACAATCTCGGCGAGGCGTACGTGAAGGGCAAGATCGACATCGAAGGCAAGCTGTCGGACATCATCAACATCGGCTACTCGCTCGCGCGCAGCACGGTGACGAGCGCGAGCAAGCTGGCGCGCGTGAAGCGCTACTTCAATCACTCGAAGAGCACCGACAAGAAGGCGATCCAGTATCACTACGACGTCTCGAACGAGTTCTACAAACTGTGGCTCGACGAGAACATGGTGTACTCGTGCGCCTACTTCGAGAACGGCGACGAGGATCTCGCCACCGCGCAGATCAAGAAGATCGACCACATCCTCACCAAGATCCGGCTCCAGCCCGGCCAGCGCCTGCTCGACATCGGCTGCGGCTGGGGTGCGCTCGTGCTGCGCGCCGCGCAGAAGTTCGGCGCGCAGTGCCTCGGCGTCACGCTGTCGCAGAACCAGTTCGACCTCGCGACCGCGCGCGTGAAGGCCGCCGGGCTGGAAGACAAAATCGAGATCCGGATGCAGGACTACCGCGAGATCGACGGCCAGTTCGACCGCATCACGAGCGTCGGAATGTTCGAGCACGTCGGGCGCAAGAACCTGCCGCTCTATTTCTCGCGGGTGCATGACCTGCTCGCCGACGACGGCATCGCGATGAACCACGGGATCACGTCGACCGACGCGGAAAGCGGCGAGACGGCGCTCGGCGGCGGCGAGTTCATCGATCGCTACGTGTTCCCGGACGGCGAGCTGCCGCACATCAGTCTCGCGCTGGAAGCCGCGCAGCGCGGCGGCCTCGAAGCGATTGACGTCGAAAGCCTGCGCCGGCACTATGCCCGCACGCTCGATATCTGGACGGAAAACTTCGAGGCGAAGGCCGACGCCGCGCGACAACTCGTCGACGACGAAAAATTCCGCATCTGGCGCGTGTATCTCGCCGGCTGTGCGTATGCGTTCGAGCACGACGACGTGTCGATCTTCCAGATCGTGTGCCGCAAGGCCGGGCAGAGCGCGAAGACGCTGCCGTGGTCGCGGCGCTATATGTACGAACACACGCTGCCGCGCTAGGCGGCGCTTCACGCTGGGCATGCATGGGTGACGGCAGGACGCGGCGCAAGGCGCCGCCGGAACGACAGCAGCACGACGACGCGAACGCGCCGCACGCCGACGGGCAATTCGACCTGTTCGGCGTGCCGGTCGATGCTGCACGCGCGTCGCCCGAGAACGATGGCCCGCCTGCCGACGCCGACGAACATGTAAACCCGGGCGCGCCTGACGACGTGCAGCCGGCACCACGCCTGCGCACCCATTCCCGTTCTTCAGACGAAACACCGCGCGCCGCTTCCGGCCTGCTGTGGGACGAACCGTCCCTGCCAGCCGAGCCGCCGAAGAAGGGCCGGCGCCGGCGCGGCGTGCTGCCCGCACCGATCGCACCGGATGTGGCCGACGCAGCGGCCGGCCTGCCGCCGAACGTCCGGCTCGGCACATCGTCGTGGACCTTCCCGGGCTGGGACGGCATCGTCTACGACGGCGATTTTGCTCAGACGAAACTCTCGCGCGAAGGGCTCGAAGCGTATGGCGCGCATCCGCTGCTGAAGAGCGTGAGCCTCGACCGGTCGTTCTACGGCCCGCTATCGGTGGCCGACTACCTGCGCTACGCGCAGCAGGTGCCCGACGATTTCCGCTTCGTCGTGAAGGCGCCGGCCTCCGTGACCGACGCGGTGATCCGGGGCCGGCGCGGCGAACCGTCGGGACCGAACCCGACCTTCCTCGACGCGGATCTCGCCACCCGGGAATTCGTGCAGCCGTGCGTCGAAGGGCTCGGCCGGAAAGCCGGCGTGCTCGTGTTCCAGTTCTCGCCGTTGCCCGACACGCTGCTTGCCCGGCCGGCCGAACTGATCGACCGGCTGGCCGCGTTCTTCGCGGCGTTGCCGCCGCTGCCGGCGGAAGCCGACGGCACCCGCTATGCGATCGAGATTCGCGACGCGAGCCTGCTCACGCCGCGGTTCATTCGTGCGCTCGCCGCACTCGGCGTGCGCTACTGCGTCGGCCTGCACGCGCGGATGCCCGACCCGCTGCGCCAGGCGGCCGCGCTCGCGCTGCTCGACGGCGACGCGCCGGGCCCGCTGATCGTGCGCTGGAGCCTGCACGGCGGCTTCAAGTACGAACAGGCGAAAGCGAAGTACGAGCCGTTCGACAAGCTCGTCGACGAGGATCCGGCCACGCGTTCGGCGCTTGCCGAACTGGCCGCGCGCTATGCGCTGGCCGGGCAGCCGGTGATCATCACGATCAACAACAAGGCGGAAGGCTCCGCGCCGCTGTCGTGCATCGCGCTTGCGCGCGAGATCGCCGCCGCGTGCGCGCAGTGGCGCAACGAGGCGGCTTGATACCCGCTTGATACCCGCTTGATACCCGCCTGATACCGGCTTGCGCCGGCCGCGGTCACGACGCTTACGCGCCGCGCAGCGACTTCAGCCGGTGCGAGAATTTCTGCCGGAATTTCGCGAGCTTCGGCCCGATCACGACCGAGCAGTAGCCCTGCCCCGGGTTACGCGCGTAATAGTTCTGGTGATAATCCTCGGCCGGCCAGTAGTTGTCGTCGAGCGGCACGACCTGCGTGACGATCGGCTGCCCGAACACCTGCTCGCGCTCCAGCTCGCGGATCACGTCGAGCGCCGTGTCGCGCTGCGCGTCCGAATGGGTGAACACGACCGACCGGTACTGCGTGCCGACGTCGTTGCCCTGCCGGTTCAGCTGGGTCGGATCGTGCGTTGCAAAGAAGATCTCGAGGATCTCGCGATAGCCGATGCGCGCCGGATCGAACGTCACGTTGACGACTTCCGCGTGGCCCGTATCGCCTTCGCAGATGTCGCGATAGCCGGGATTGCGCGTATGGCCGCCCGCGTAGCCCGACTGGACGGCCGTCACGCCGTCGACGTCGAGAAACACCGCCTCCGTGCACCAGAAACACCCGCCTCCCAATGTCGCGGTTTCAAGCATCTCGTTCACCATGAAATCAGTCCCTCGTTGATGTCGGCAGCCGGCACGCACGCGCCGGCGCCACCGTTCCGTCTCGCCGCTGCCCACCCGCGTGCGGGCGGCAACAACACTTCGGCAAGTATCTCACTCGCGCGCGAACCTGACAGATTGCACGGGTGTCGCGCGCGACCGGCCGCCCGTTTTCTCGACTACACTTAGGCACGCGCGAGCGCGGCGGCAAACCCGCCGTCTCGCGCAACGCGCCCGATGCATGCCCGACCCTGATGCAAACATCATCTGCCGGAACATCGCTATGCATGCCTTAACAGACCTCACCCGCGTCACGCGTCCGGCCGTCGCCGCGTCGCGGGCCGCGGCTTCGATTGCATCACCTCCTTGCCATCCATCCGTCTCGCTCCGCGCGCGGCGATCCGGCTCATCGCCTTTATCCGCTTTCACGATCTGATGCACGGCGTCGCACGCTCATCGACGCGTGCGTCCGCTTGCCGATCGCTCCCGCCGGCGTGATGCGCGCCGTGCGGCAACCCCGACTCGCACGCCCGCAACGAACGGCCGTGCGACCCCGATCCGACACCATCGAGAGGGCATCACCATGAGCATGCGGCCTGACCCGACGTTTCACGCTTCACCCGAGCTTGCGATGCAGGCGCCGGCAGAGGAGTTTGCCTATACGTTGTTGCTGAGCCCCGATTTTTCCAGACCCGACGCGCTCGCCGTGATCGACGTCAAGCCTGGCTCGTCGACCTACGGAAAAATCGTGCACACGGTGACGATGCCGAACACCGGCGACGAGTTTCACCACTTTGGCTGGAATGCGTGTTCGTCGTCGCTGTCGCCGCTGACCGGCCATGCATTCCTCGAGCGCCGCTTCCTGATCATCCCCGGCCTGCGCTCGTCGCGCATCTACGTGATCGACACGAAACCGCATCCGACCCAGGCGCGCATCCACAAGATCATCGAGCCCGACGAGATCTTCTCGAAGACCGGCTATTCGCGGCCGCACACCGTTCATTGCGGGCCCGAGGGCATCTACGTGAGCACGCTCGGCGGCGCGGGCAAGGACGGCACCGACGGCGCGCCCGGCATCTTCATCATGGATTGCGAGACCTTCGACGTGCTCGGCCGCTGGGAGATCGATCGCGGCCCGCAGGACAAGCATTACGACTTCTGGTGGAACCTGCCGCGCGACTACATGGTGTCGAGCGAATGGGCGCTGCCGCCGCAATTCGAGAACGGGATCGTGCCGGAGGACCTGCTCGCGAACCAATACGGGCACCGGCTGCATTTCTGGGACCTGCGCGCGCGGCGCAACGTGCAGACGATCGATCTCGGCGCGCAGCACCAGATGGCGCTCGAGGTGCGGCCCGCGCACGACCCGGCGCGCGAATACGGGTTCGTCGGCGTCGTGGTCGACACGACCAATCTCGAAGGCTCGATCTGGACCTGGTGGCGCGAAGGCGGCAAGTTCCATGTGAAGAAGACGGCGACGATCCCGGCCGAGCCGGCCGCGGCCGACGAACTGCCGCCGCTGCTCAAGGGATTCGGCGCGGTGCCGCCGCTCGTGACCGACATCGACCTGTCGCTCGACGATCGCTTCCTCTACGTGTCGTGCTGGGGCACCGGCGAGATGCGCCAGTACGACGTGTCGGATCCGCACCACCCGGTGCTCGCGGGGTCGGTCCGGATCGGCGGCATCGCGCGCCGCGCGCCGCACTCGAACGGCCGCACGTTCGCGGGCGGCCCGCAGATGGTCGAGATCAGCCGCGACGGGAAACGCGTGTACTGGACCAATTCGCTGTATTCGACGTGGGACGACCAGTTCTATCCGGACGGCGTGCCGGGCGCGCAGGTGCTCGCGCACGTGGGGCCGGAAGGCGGTCTGACGCTCGCCGACGATTACTGGGTCGAGTTCCCCGACGGCTATCGCGCGCACCAGATCCGGCTCGAAGGCGGCGACTGCTCGACCGACTCGTTCTGCTATCCGTCGGTCAAGCGTTGAACGCCGGCTTTCACGCCCCGTTCGCGCTGTGGGCGGCCGTGCTCGCGAGCGGGGTGTATCACGGGCTCAACCCCGCGATGGGCTGGCCGCTCGCGGTGTCGAACGCGCTGATGACGCGCCGCGGCGGCGCGCTCGTCGCGGCGCTCGGCTATCTCGCGCTCGGCCATGCGCTCGCGGTCTTCGCGGTGATGCTGCCGTTCGGGCTGCTCGCCGCGCTGCTCGCGTGGCAAACGGCGATCCGGATCGGCGCGAGCGCGCTCGTGATCGGCTTCGGCGCCGTACTGCTGATCCGGCGCCGGCATCCGCGGGCGCTTGCGCGGATTCCGCCCGCGCGGCTCGGCCTGTGGTCGTTCGCGGTCGCGATCGCGCATGGCGCGGGGCTGATGCTGGTGCCGATCTACCTCGGGCTGTGCGGGCTCGACCCGGACGCCGGCCATCGCGCGGCGGCCACGCTCGTCGATGCGCATCTCGGGATGGCGCTCGTCGTCGCGGCCGTGCATGCCATCGCGATGATCGGCGCCGGCGGCGGGCTCGCGTGGCTCGTGTACCGCTATCTCGGGCTGAAGTTCGTATCGCGGAGCTGGTTCAATCTCGATGCGGTGTGGGCGTCGAGCCTGATCGTGACGGGCGCGTTGTCGCTCGGGCTGGCGGCGGCGCAATAGTGCGAGGGGATCTGCGGCCGATGTCGAGCACGGGTGCCGGGCGGCGCGGCGGACCCGCACAAAAAACGCGACAGGACGGCCGCGCCGACAGCGTGCCCTTGCGCATCCGTCGGCGCGCCGCAGTGTTCGCTACGTCACCCTGCCCCCGCAATGCGCCGCCTGGCCGGGCCCGGCGGCCCCGATTCCGCTAAAATCGGGCCATGCGCACCCCTTCCTCCTCGACCGCCTTGTCGCCTTTCGTCCGCCGCGCCCGCGTCGCGCCGCGCCCGCCCGTCTCGTTCCGGATGGCTGCCCGATGAACCAGGCCAATCCTCCGGATTTCGACTCGGCCGCCTTCCGGCAAGCACTCGGCCAGTTCGCCACGGGCGTGACGGTGATCACGACGCGCGCGCCGTCCGGCCAGCTGATCGGCATCACCGCCAGCTCGTTCAACTCGGTCTCGCTCGATCCGCCGCTCGTGCTGTGGAGCCTTGCGCACAAATCGGCGTCGACGCCCGTGTTCCGCGGCAACAGCCATTACGTGGTGAACGTGCTCGCGGCCTCGCAGCTCGACCTGTGCAAGCGCTTCTCGACCTACAAGGGCGACCGCTTCGAAGGGATCGCGCATGCGGCCGGCAACTCGGGGATGCCCGTGCTCGACGGCGCGCTCGCGTGGTTCGAATGCCACAACCGCAGCCGCTACGATGAAGGCGACCACGTGATCTTCGTCGGTGAAGTGGAGCGCTGCGGCGTGCGCGCGGAATCGGACACGGCACCGCCGCTCGTGTTCCACGGCGGCGGCTTCCACGGCCTTACACCGCTTTGATCGCCCCCGTGCGCGCCAGCCCGACCGGCGCGCCGGCTTCATCCTTCAGCGTCTGCAGCACGATGTTCGACCGGATGTCCATCACGCCCGGCGCCTTGTAGAGCCGGTTCAGCACGAAATCGGAATAGTGCTTGAGGTTGTGCGCGAGCACGCGCAGCAGATAGTGGCTCTCGCCCGTCACGACGAACGCGCCGACCACCTCCGGCCATTCGCGCAGCGCTTCCGCGAAGCGCTCGTGCCATTGATTCTCTTCGTTGCGCATCGACACCTGAACGAACGCCTCGAGCTCGAAGCCGAGCTTCTCGCGGCTCAGGCACGCGCGATAGTGCTCGATCACGCCCTGCTCCTCGAGCAGGCGCATGCGGCGCAGACAGGCGGACGGCGAAAGCGAAATCCGTTCCGCCAGGTCGAGATTGCTGATTCTGCCCTCTTCCTGCAGTACCGCCAGAATCCGGCAGTCGGTGGCATCGAGCGTGATCGCGTGCATTTTTGGTCCCCGTTTTCCCTCTGAGTCGAATTATCTGCCAATCCGGCGGATTGTCCATGTTTATTTCGCAAGCACTTTCTGCGAGCGTCCACCTATCATTCGAAGGATCGATTCACCGAAACGTCATGCCATGGACACCCTCTGGGACATCTCGCCGCCCGTCAGCCCCGCCACCCCCGTGTGGCCGGGCGATACGCCGGTTTCCGTCGAACGCGTGTGGCGGATGGAGGCCGGCTCGCCGGTCAACGTCGCGCGCCTGACGCTGTCGCCGCACACGGGCGCGCACTGCGACGCGCCGCTGCACTACGACGCCGACGGCGCGCCGATCGGCGCCGTGCCGCTCGACACCTACCTCGGCCCGTGCCGCGTGATCCACTGCATCGGCGCATCGCCGGTCGTGCAGCCGGCCGATGTCGCGGCCGCACTCGACGGCGTGCCGCCGCGCGTGCTGCTGCGCACCTGTGCGCGCGCCAGCGTCGATGAGTGGGACAGCCACTTCTGCGCGGTCGCACCCGAGACCGTCGACCTGCTCGCCGCGCACGGCGTGAAGCTGATCGGCATCGACACGCCGTCGCTCGACCCGCAGGAATCGAAGACGATGGATGCGCATCACCGTGTGCGCGCGCACCGGATGGCGATCCTCGAAGGCATCGTCCTCGACGACGTGCCGCCCGGCGACTATGAACTGATCGCACTGCCGCTGAAGTTCGCGACGCTCGACGCGAGCCCCGTGCGCGCGGTGCTGCGCGCGCTGCCCGCGCGTGCTTCCTGATTACCCCGACTGACGACCCCACATCATGATCAAGACCCGTGAAGACGCGCTCGCGCTCGACCGCGACGATCCGCTCGCCCCGCTGCGCGACCAGTTCTCCCTGCCCGACGGCGTGATCTACCTCGACGGCAACTCGCTCGGCGCGCAGCCGCGCGCATCGGCCGCCCGTGCGCAGCAGGTGATCGGCGCCGAATGGGGCGAAGGCCTGATCCGCAGCTGGAACACGGCCGGCTGGTTCGCGCTGCCGCGCCGTCTCGGCGACAAGCTCGCGACGCTGATCGGCGGCGCGCCCGGCGAGACGGTCGTGACCGACACGATCTCGATCAACCTGTTCAAGCTGCTGTCGGCAATGGTGCGCCACCAGGCCGAGCGCGCGCCCGAGCGCCGCGTGATCGTGTCGGAGCGCTCGAACTTCCCGACCGACCTGTACATCGCGCAGGGGCTGATCGAACAACTCGGCGGCGACTACGAACTGCGCCTGATCGACGACCCGGCCGACCTGCCCGGCGCGCTCGGCGCGGACACGGCCGTCGCGATGATCACGCACGTGAACTACCGCACCGGCTACATGCACGACATGCCGGCCGTCACGCAGCTCGTGCACGACGCCGGCGGGCTGATGCTGTGGGATCTCGCTCACTCGGCCGGCGCGGTGCCGGTCGACCTGAACGGCGCGCGCGCGGACGGCGCGGTCGGCTGCACGTACAAGTACCTGAACGGCGGCCCCGGTTCGCCCGCCTTCGTGTGGGTGCCGCAGCGCCATCACGCGCACTTCTCGCAGCCGCTGTCCGGCTGGTGGGGCCACCGCGCACCGTTCGCGATGCAGCCGGGCTTCGCGCCCGATCCGGGCATCGCGCGCTTCCTGTGCGGCACGCAGCCGATCGTGTCGATGTCGATGGTCGAATGCGGGCTCGACGTGTTCCTGCAGACCGACATGCACGCGATCCGCCGCAAGTCGCTCGCGCTGACCGATGCATTCATCGCGCTCGTCGAAGCGCGTTGCGCGGGCCTGTCGCTGAAGCTCGTCACGCCGCGCGCGCATCACCAGCGCGGCTCGCAGGCGAGCTTCGAGCATCCGCACGGCTACGAAGTAATGCAGGCGCTGATCGCGCGCGGCGTGATCGGCGACTATCGCGAGCCGTACGTGCTGCGCTTCGGCTTCACGCCGCTCTATACGCGCTTCGCCGACGTGTGGGATGCCGTCGAGACGCTGCGCGACATCCTCGCCACCGACGCGTGGAAGGCGCCCGAGTTCGCCGAACGCGGCGCGGTGACCTGATCGGCCTTGCCCGGCGCGCGCAAGCCGCGCGCCGCGCCCCGTCATTCAAATCTGGAGAAAGTCGTGAATTCTGGTCATATGCAGCCACCCGGCGGCGACGCGCCGGCGGGCTGCCCGTTCTCGGGCGCGCGCGCCGCACATTCGGCACCCGCGGCCCCGGCCGCGCACGAAGCGTCGCACGTGCCCGGCGATGCCGGCTGGCACAACGCGCAGCTCGATTTCTCGAAATCGATGAGCTACGGCGACTACCTGTCGCTGAATTCGATCCTCGACGCGCAGCATCCGCTGTCGCCCGATCACAACGAGATGCTGTTCATCATCCAGCATCAGACGAGCGAGCTGTGGATGAAGCTCGCGCTGTTCGAACTGCGCGGCGCCCTCGACGCGGTGCGCACCGACGCGCTGCCGCCTGCGTTCAAGATGCTCGCACGCGTGTCGCGGATCCTCGAGCAGCTCGTGCAGGCGTGGAGCGTGCTGTCGACGATGACGCCGTCCGAATATTCGGCGATGCGCCCGTATCTCGGGCAATCATCGGGCTTCCAGTCGTACCAGTACCGGCAGCTCGAATTCCTGCTCGGCAACAAGAACGTGCAGATGCTGCAGCCGCATGCGCACCGGCCCGACATCCTCGAACAGGTGCGTGCGACGCTCGAAGCGCCGTCGTTCTACGATGAAGTCGTGCGCCTGCTCGCACGGCGCGGCTTCCCGATCGCGGCGGAACGGCTCGAGCGCGACTGGACGCAGCCGACCCGCCATGACGAGACGGTCGAAGCCGCGTGGCTCGAGGTGTACCGTCACCCGCAGCAGCACTGGGAGCTCTACGAGATGGCCGAGGAACTCGTCGATCTCGAGGATGCGTTCCGCCAGTGGCGCTTCCGTCACGTGACGACCGTCGAGCGCATCATCGGCTTCAAGCAGGGCACCGGCGGCACCAGCGGCGCGCCGTACCTGCGCAAGATGCTCGACGTCGTGCTGTTCCCTGAACTCTGGCACGTACGCACCACGTTGTAACGCGCGACGCGCCCCCGAGCCCGCCCGCCGTCACGACGACGTGCGGGCCAGCGCCTCCCCTTCGCGCGGCTGCACGGCCGCGTGCGACAGTCGTGGAATGTGCCGTCGCACGACGAGCAGCGCGACGCAGACCACCCCCATCGCGATTGCCAGCATCGTCAGATAGGCCGTGGCGCCGCCCGTGGTGATCACGACCGCGCCCGCGAACGCGCTGAAGATCGCGCCGAGCCGGCCGAACGCGAGCGCGCTCGCGGTGCCCGTCGCGCGCACGGCCGTCGGGTAGATGTACGCACAGAGCGCATACATCGTCGACTGCACCGCGTTGACGAACAACCCGTGCAGGCCGAGCCCGACGATCAGCCAGCCCGTGTGGCGGCTCGAATCGACACCCATCAGCCATACCGCACTCGCCGCGCCGCCGATGCTGCACAGCACGAGCGGCCAGCGCGACCCGGCATGCGCGATCGTCCACGCGCACAACAGCGCGCCGATCACGCCGCCGAGGTTGTACGCGGTGAGCCCCGTCCCCGCGACCGACACGCTCAGCCCGCTCGCCGCCAGCATCGTCGGCAGCCAGCTGAACGCCGCATACACGGCGAGCAGACACATGAAGAACGCACACCACAGCGCGATCGTGTCGCGCGCCTGACCGCTCGCGAACAGCGCGCCGAAGCCGCCGCGGCTGCCTGCCGCGCGTGCGTCCCGCAGGTCGGTGAAGGCGGTGCCCGGCGCGACGGGCCGCTCCATCCGCGCGAGCAGCACGCCGAGTTCCGGCCAGCGCGCGGGGCGCCGCGCGAGGTAGCGCGGCGATTCGGGCAGCGCACGCACGAGCACGAAGCCGAGCACGAGCGGCAATGCGCCGCCCGCGAAGAACAGCCCGCGCCAGCCGTAGCGCGGCAGCACCTCGTGCGCGAACAGGCCGGCCAGCATCCCGCCGAGCGGCACGCAGACGATCGTCGCGGTCACCATCATCGTGCGACGCCGCGCGGGCGTGTATTCGGCCGTCATCGTCGTCGCCGTCGGCAATGCGCCGCCGATCCCGAGGCCTGCGACGAAGCGCAGCACCGCGATCGCCGTGACGTCCGGCGCGAAGCCGATCGCGCAGGTCGCGATGCCGAACAGGAACACGCTGCCGATCACGGCCTGGCGGCGGCCGAAGCGGTCCGCGACGATCCCCGCGCACGCACTGCCGATGCCCATCCCGATCAGCCCGGCCGCCACCGCCGGCGCGAACGCGCCACGCGTGATGCCCCATTCGCGGATCAGCACCGGAATCGCGAAGCCGATCAGCTGGCCGTCGAAGCCGTCGAGCACGATCGCGAGCGCGGCGAGCAGCACCACGCAGCGCTGCATCGTCGTGAACGGCCCGTCGTCGAGCGTCGCGCCGATGTCGACGGCCGGCGGCTGCAATCCGTCGCGCGTGCTCATGCGACCTCCCGTGCGCCGCGCCCAGGCGGCAACATGCGCGAGCGGCGCGCGGCAAGACAACGGCATTCGATGGCGTTCATGGCGTCTCCGGTTGCCCGGGCTGGCGCGGTGGCGCGTGCCCGGATCTCGTGCTGCGCAGGCGGCCGGCGTCGACGCAGCGGCGCCGCCTCCGGTGTCTCGTCCAACCTGTCCCGATCCGGCGCCGTCGCCTGCGCGCGACGTGCTCGTCTCGTCGTGCGGCGCAAGCCGCGCCGCCCGCCTGATGCTCAGTTCATCCGCGCGTCGATCAGCCGGACCAGCGCGAGCAGCGTTTCCGCATGCGGCACCGCGACGCCCGCTTCGCGCGCGGCCGCGACGACCTTGCCGCTGATCGCGTCGATTTCCGTGCGACGGCCCGCGAGTACGTCCTGCAGCATCGACGGACGATGGCCGCGATGCGCGTGGATCGCATGCTCGACGTTGCGCGCGATGCGTTCGCCGTCGACCGCGATGCCCTTCGCGCGAGCGACGGCGGCCACCTCGGCTGCGATCGCGAGCGCGAGCCGCGGCCCGTCATGATGGTTGCCGAGCTGGTCGACCGTGCAGCCCGTCGCCGCGCACAGCGTGTTCAGCGCCGCGTTGAACGCGACCTTCTCCCAGATCGCGGCCCACACGTCGGCGTCCAGCGTGCACGCGAGCCCCGCGCGCGACAGCGTATCGGCCACCGTCGCCGCGAACGGGCGCGCCGCGCCGTCGGCCGTCATCATGCGAATCGTGCCCGCGCCGTGCGAGCGCACGTGCGCGGGCCCCGCCGCGTCGGCCGGCCACGTCGTCACGCCGACCAGGATGCGCTGGAGCGGCACGAACGCATTCAGCGTCTCGACGTTACCGAGCCCGTTCTGCAGCGTCAGCACGTGCGTGTCTCGCTCGAGCAGCGCGCGCACGCCGTCGAGCGCGGTACGCGTATGCAGCGATTTCGTGAAAACGATCAGCAGGTCGAACGATGCGTCGGGCGATGCGGTTGCAGCCGCATTCGCGACTTCCGGCCGCACGGCCTGCAACGTCCGGATACGCCGCTCACCACGATCGTCATCGATGCGCATCCCGTCACGGCGAATCGCATCGAGATGCGCATCGTTCACGTCGATCAGCGTGACGGCCTCGCCGCTTTCGGCCAGCCGCCCGCCGAACAGCGAGCCCATCGCGCCCGCGCCCAGAATCGCAATCCTCATCGTCGGCGGCCTCATCAAAACGGATAGTGGCGCGGTGCGGTCTGCACCGTGATCCAGCGCAGGTCCGTGAACGCCGCGATGCCGGCCTTGCCGCCGAAGTGGCCGAAGCCGCTGTCCTTCACGCCGCCGAACGGCATCTGCGCCTCGTCGTGCACGGTCGGTCCGTTCACGTGGCAGATGCCCGATTCGAGGCGGGCCGCGACGCGCATCGCACGCGCAACGTCGCGGCTGAACACGGCCGACGACAGCCCGAACGCGTTGTCGTTCGCGCAACGGATCGCGGCGTCCTCGCCATCGACGCGCACGATGCCCTTCACCGGGCCGAAAGATTCCTCCGCATAGATGCGCATCGCCGGCGTCACATGGTCGAGCAGCGTGGCCGGGAACAGCGTGCCGTCGGCCTTGCCGCCGCACACGAGCGTCGCGCCGTGCGCGAGCGCGTCGTCGATCAGCGCATTGCAGCGCTCGACGGCCTTCATGTCGATCAGCGAACCGAGCACGACGGGGCCCTGGCGCGGGTCGCCGAGCGGCAGCGACGCGGCCTTGTCGGCGAGCTTCGCGACGAACGCATCGGCAATCGACGCGTCGACGACGATGCGTTCGGTCGACATGCAGATCTGCCCGGAATTCGCGAACGCGCCGAACGCGGCCGCCGCGACTGCCGCGTCGAGATCGGCATCGTCGAGCACGACGAACGGCGCCTTGCCGCCGAGTTCCAGCACCGACGGCTTCAGGTGGCGCGCACAGGCTTCCGCGACGATCCTGCCGACGCGCGTCGAGCCCGTGAAATTCACGCGGCGCACGGCCGGATGCGCGATCAATGCATCGACGATCGTGCCCGCATCCTCGGGCGCGTTCGTCACGAAATTGACGACGCCCGGCGGCAGCCCGGCTTCCTGCAGCGCCTCGACGATGAGCCCGTGCGTGACGGGACACAGCTCCGAACCCTTCAGCACGACAGTGTTGCCGCACGCGAGCGGCAGCGCGAGCGCGCGCGTCGCGAGGATCACCGGCGCATTCCACGGCGCGATGCCGAGCACGACGCCGGCCGGCTGCCGCACGCCCATCGCGAGCGAACCGGGCACGTCGGACGGGATCAGCTCGCCGCCGACCTGCGTGGTCAGCGACGCGGCCTCGACGAGCCCGCTCGCGGCAAGCTGCACGTTGAAGCCGGCCCACAGCGCGGAGGCCCCCGTCTCCGCCGCCATCGCGGCGACGAACTGCTCGTGCTTCGCTTCGAGCGCGGCGGCCGCCTTCAGCAGCAGCGCGCGGCGTGCGCCGGGGCCGAGCGCGGCCCAGCCGGGAAATGCAAGGGCGGCAGCATCGGCCGCCGCACTTGCATCGTCGGCGGTGCACGCGGGCGCTTCGGACGCGACTTCGCCGTCAAGCGGGTTGCGGCGCGCAAAGGTCGCGCCGCTGGATGAGTGACGGCGTTCGCCGCCGATCAGCATCGATACGGTTTGCATGGAGTCTCCGGCAGGACGCGTATTGCGCATCACATCATTCAGGCAATCTCGACTTCGACGACGACCGGCGTCGCCGCACGCAGCGCGTCGGTCAACGTGTCGCGCAGGCGCGTGGCATCGGTCACGCGTACGCCCCGGCAGCCCATCCCTTGCGCGAGCGCGACGAAATCCAGGTTCGGCAGATCGGTGCCCTGCACGGGATCGTCCGGGCCGAAGCCGAACACCGGCGCGAAATCCTGCAGCGCCGCATAGCGCCGGTTATTGAGGATCACGAACGTGATCGGCAGCTTCAGCTGCGCGGCGCTCCACAGGGCCTGGATCGAATACAGGCTCGATCCGTCGCCGATCAACCCGATCACGCGCCGGCCCGGCTGCGCGAGCGCGACGCCGACGGCGGCCGGCATCCCGTAGCCGAGCCCGCCGCTGTCCATCGTGTAGAACGTGCCGCTGCGCGTGAACGGCAGGTGTTGCTGCATCACGGGCCGCGCGCTCGGCGCTTCCTCGACGACGATGTCGTGTGTGTCGCGCACGTCCGCGAGCGTCTGCAGCGCGAACGCGACCGACATGCGCTCGCCGGCGGCCGGCGGTTCGACCCGCGCACGCGGCGGCCGCGGCGCGGGCATCG
>NZ_JAAGPH010000106.1:0-29036 GCF_017104705.1 Burkholderia sp. Se-20373
GCCCGCACCAGCCGCCGCCGCGGCGCCCGCGGCCGACAATGCGCCGCCCAAGCCGATGATGCCGTGGGGCAGCCCGGTCCAGCAGCGCGCGCGCGGCTTGTCCGCCGCGCAGCAGGAGCATCTCGAGGCGCTGATCGTGCGCTACACGACGCGCACCCGGAAATCGAAGGACTCGGTGCAGGCGTCGCGCCCGGTGCTGGCCGACAGCCGCGCCACGGTCGGCTTCCGCTTTTCGACCAAGGAGATGCTGTATCCGATCGTCGGCGATCGCGCGGCCGGTTCGCGGCTGTGGGACATCGACGGCAACGAGTACATCGATTTCACGATGGGCTTCGGCGTGCATCTGTTCGGCCACACGCCGGATTTCATCCAGCACCAGGTCACCCGGGAATGGCAGCGCCCGCTCGAACTGGGCGCGCGCTCCAGCCTCGTCGGCGAAGTCGCCGCGCGCTTTGCCCGCGTGACCGGCCTCGATCGCGTGGCGTTCTCGAACACGGGCACCGAGGCCGTCATGACCGCGATGCGGCTCGCACGCGCCGTGACCGGGCGCGACAAGATCGTGATGTTCACGCATTCGTATCACGGCCATGCCGACGGCACGCTCGCCGCGGCGAACGCGGACGGCGTGACGGAAACCATCGCCCCCGGCGTGCCGTTCGGCTCGGTCGAGAACATGATCCTGCTCGACTACGGCAGCGACGCCGCGCTCGAGGCCATTCGCGGGATGGCGTCGACGCTCGCCGCCGTGATGGTGGAGCCGGTGCAAAGCCGCAACCCTGCGCTGCAGCCCGTCGCATTCCTGAAGGAACTGCGCCGCATCACCGAGGAGGCCGGCGTCGCCCTGATCTTCGACGAAATGATCACCGGTTTCCGCGTCCATCCGGGCGGCTCGCAAGCGATGTTCGGGATCAGGGCCGATCTCGCGACGTACGGCAAGATCATCGGCGGCGGCCTGCCGCTGGGCGTGATCGCCGGCACCAACCGCTTCATGGATGCGATCGACGGCGGCATGTGGACCTACGGCGACCACTCGTTCCCCGCCGCGGATCGCACCGCGTTCGGCGGCACCTTCTGCCAGTATCCGCTCGCGATGGCGGCCGCGCTGGCCGTGCTGGAGAAGATCGAACAGGAAGGCCCGGCGCTGCAGGCCGCGCTCAACGAACGCACCGCGCAGATCGCCGGCACGTTGAATGCGTTCTTCGCGGAGGCCGAGGCGCCGATCAAGGTCACGTGGTTCGGCTCGATGTTCCGCTTCGAATTCACCGAGAACCTCGACCTGTTCTTCTATCACATGCTCGAAAAGGGCATCTACATCTGGGAATGGCGCACCTGCTTCCTGTCCACCGCGCATACGGATGCCGATATCGACCGCTTCATCCGCGCTGTGAAGGACAGCGTCGCCGACCTGCGCCGGGGCGGCTTCATCCGCCCGCACTCGAAACACGGCACGGTGGCCGCGCTGAGCGAAGCGCAACGCCAGCTGTGGGTGCTGTCGGAAATCGATCCCGAAGGGTCGCTCGCCTACAACGTCAACACCACGCTCGAACTGAACGGCCGGCTCGACGAAGCCGCGATGCGCGCGGCCGTCCAGGGCCTGGTCGACCGGCACGAGGCGCTGCGCACCACGGTGATGGCGGACGGGTCGGGCCAGATCGTGCATCCGTCGCTGACACTCGAGATTCCGCTGATCGACACGGAGCAGGATGCGTGGCGGGAGCAGGAAAGCCGCCAGCCGTTCGATCTCGTGAACGGCCCGCTCTTTCGGGCCGCGCTCGTGCGCCTGGGCAGCGAGCGTCACCTGCTGGTGATGACGGCCCATCACATCATCTGTGACGGCTCGACGTTCGGGGTCCTGCTCGAGGACCTGGCCCGCGCGTATGCCGGTGCGGCGCCGGCCGACGCGCCGCTGCAGTTTCGCGCATACCTGAAGCAGCTCGACGGCCAGCGCCACAGCCCGGAAACGAAGGCGAACCGCGCGTACTGGCTCGCGCAATGCGCGCATCAGGCCGCCCCGCTGAATCTTCCGGTGGACTATCCGCGGCCCGCGGTGAAGACGTTTCACGGCGCGCGCGTGTCGCTGCACCTGGACGCGGCGGCGGCCGCGACGCTGCGCACCGCGGCCCGTCAGAACGGCTGCACGCTCTACATGGTGCTGCTCGCGGGCTTCAATCTGTTCCTGCACCGCGTCGCCGGCCAGCAAGCGATCGTCACCGGCATCCCGGTGACCGGCCGCTCCGTGGCCGGCAGCGACCGCCTCGCCGGCTACTGCACGCATCTGCTGCCGCTGCACTCCACGCTGCCGGAGCAGGCCACCGTGGCCAGCTTCCTGGCCGGCACCCGGCAGAACCTGCTCGATGCGCTCGAACACCAGGACTATCCGTTCGCCGAGCTGGTCCGCGAAATCGGCGCACAGCGCGATCTCAACGCCGCGCCGCTGGTATCGGCAGTCTTCAACCTCGAACCCGTGTCGGCGCTGCCCGAACTGCCGGGCCTGACAGTCGGCCTCGTGGCGCCGCTGATCCGCCATACCGCGTTCGACCTGAACGTCAACGTGCTCGACGCGGGGCAAGCACTCCTGATCGATTGCGACTACAACACCGATCTGTTCGACGCGAGCACGGTGCAGCGTTTCCTCGACATCTACCGGACCCTGCTGACGCATCTTGCGGACGATGCGTCGGCTGCCGTTGCCAAGCTGCCGTTGACGAGCGATGCCGAGCGGAACCTGCTGACCGTCGAGTGGAACCGCACCGACACGGATTTCGGCGACGCCGCCGCGCAACCGCTGCATCGCCTGTTCGAACAGCAGGTCGAGCGCACGCCCGATGCCGTCGCGGTTGTCTTCGATGACGTTTCGCTCACCTACGCCGAACTCAACCTGCGCGCCAACCGCCTCGCCCACCACCTCATCGCGCTCGGCGTCGGCCCCGATGCGCTCGTCGGCGTCGCGATGGAGCGCTCCCTCGACATGAGCGTCGCGCTGCTCGCAGTCCTCAAGGCCGGCGGCGCTTACGTCCCCGTCGACCCCGACTATCCCGCCGAGCGCGTGCGCTTCATGATCGACCACGCGCAGCTGCGCTGGCTCCTCACCCAGCAGCATCTGCGCGACGCGCTGCCCGAGACCGACGCACACGTGATCGTCGTCGATACCGACTCGCTCGATGTCGATGATGACGCGGCGACGTCCAACCCCGCGCCGGCGCTCAACGGCGACAACCTCGCCTACATGATCTACACGTCCGGTTCGACCGGCCGCCCCAAGGGCGCGCTCAACACCCATCGCGCGATCACCAACCGCATCTTCTGGATGCAGCACGCCTACGCGCTCGGCGCTGACGATACCGTGCTGCAGAAGACCCCGTTCAGCTTCGACGTCTCGGTCTGGGAACTCTTCTGGCCGCTCGTCACCGGTGCGCGCCTCGTGTTCGCCCGCCCCGGCGGCCAGCGCGAGACCGACTATCTGGTCGACCTCATCGAGCGCGAACGCATCACCACGCTCCATTTCGTGCCGTCGATGCTGCGCGCGTTCCTCGACCATCCGGACCTCGACGCGCACTGCGCATCGCTGCGCCGCGTCGTGTGCAGCGGCGAGGCGTTGCCCCACGACCTGCAGCAGCGCTGCCTCGAGCGTCTCGACGTCAAGCTGTACAACCTCTACGGCCCGACCGAGGCCGCCGTCGACGTGACCGCGTGGGAATGCCGCCGCGACGACCCGCACCGCATCGTCCCGATCGGCCGGCCGATCGCCAACACCCGCCTCTACATCGTCGACGCGCAGATGCAGCCCACGCCGATCGGTGTGCCAGGCGAATTGCTGATCGGCGGCACGCCGGTCGGGCGCGGCTACCACGGCGAACCCGAACTGAGCGCCGAAAAGTTCATCGCCGATCCGTTCTCCGCCGACCCGCTCGCGCGCCTCTACCGTACCGGCGATCTCGCGCGCTACCGGCCCGACGGCACCATCGAGTTCCTCGGCCGCATCGATCACCAGATCAAGCTGCGCGGCCTGCGCATCGAACCCGGTGAAATCGAGGCCGCGCTGACGTCGCACCCGCTGGTCGATGCCGCCGTCGTGGCGCTGCGCGGCGCGGACGACGGCGCGAGACTGGTCGCATGGCTGTGCTCGTCGCACCCCGAAGCCGAACTGGTCGACGCGGTGCGCGGCCACCTGCGGCAGCGGCTGCCGGAGTACATGGTGCCCGCCGCGTTCGTCGTCGTGAGCGCGTTCGAGCAGTTGCCCAACGGCAAGCTCGATCGCGCCAGACTGCCCGAACCCGAAGATGGACTGGACTACGTCGCGCCGGTCAACGCGCTCGAGGCGCAGTTGACGGCCATCTGGCAGGAAGTGCTCGGCCACGTGCGGATCAGCACGACCGCGAACTTCTTCGAGCTGGGCGGCAATTCGCTGCTGGCGACGAAGGTTGTCGCGCGCATCCGTCGCGACCTGCATGCGAAGCTGGAAATCCGCAGCCTGTTCGCACTCCCCACCCTTTCGAGCCTCGCGAAGCGCATCGCCGATACGCAGCCGATCGACTACGCGCCGGTGACGCCGCTGCCGGCGCAGGCAAGCTACGCGCTCTCTCCGGCCCAGACGCGGCTGTGGGTGCAGGATCGCCTCCATGCGGCGCAAGCCGGCGGGCCACTGCCCACGTCGCTGCTGTTCGAGGGCGTGCTGGACGTGGACGCGCTCGTGCGGGCGTTCCGCGCGTTGAGCGAGCGTCACGAGATCCTGCGCACGCGTTTCGTGCTGGAAGACAACCAGCCGGTCCAGCAGGTGCTGCCACCCGGCGAAGCCGCGTTCCCGGTCGAGGTCGTGGATCTGCAGGAGGCCGAGGACCGCGATGCCCAGGCCGCGTCGATCCAGGCGAGCGAACGGCTCGCGCCGATGGATCTCGCCGCCGGCCCGCTGTTCCGCGTCAAGCTGCTCAGGCTCTCCGAAGTCCGTCACGTCTGCATCTGCACGATGCATCACATCGTGAGCGACGGCTGGTCCACGGAGGTCCTGCTCGACGACCTGTCCGCGCTCTATGACGCATTCGTCCAGCGTCGCGACGATCCGCTGCCCGCGCTCCCGATCCAGTACAAGGATTACGCCGGCTGGCTGAACCGCCTGCTCGCCGGGCCGGACGGCGCGCGCATGAAGGACTACTGGCTGACCAAGCTGGGCGGCGGCCTGCGCGCGCTGGACCTGCCGGGCGACGTCGCGCAGCCGGCCGCGCCGAGCTGGAAATCCTGGCGATTCGAGCTGCCCGCCGCCGAGACGACGGCGCTGGAATCGCTCGGCAAGCGCCACGGCGCGACCTTGTTCATCGCGCTGCTGTCCGCGATCAAGGCGCTGTTCTACCGCCGTTCCGGCCAGGAGGACATCGTCGTCGGCACGCCGGTCGCGGGCCGCGAGCTGCCCGAACTCGAGTCGCAGGTCGGCCCCTACCTGAACGTGCTGGCGCTGCGCGATCGCGTCGCGGGCGACGACCGGTTCGACACGCTGCTTGCGCGGGTGCGGGACACCACCCTCGAAGCGTTCTCGCACCCGCTGTATCCGCTGGATCGCCTGCTCGACGAGCTGCACATCAAACGCGTGGCGGGACGCAATCCGCTCTTCGACATCGGCCTGACGCTGCAGAACCAGCGACACGGCCCCGTCGATCGCTATGCGGGACCAGTGCATATCGCCGAGCTGCCGGACCACGACCCGCAGGGCGCGGACACCGAAGCCGCGACGGACTTCTGGTTCCTGGCCGAACCGCGCGCCGACGGCCTCGCGATCCGCGTCGTCTATCACGCGGGGCGGTTCAGCGAAGCGCTGGTGCAAGGCCTCGCCAACGAACTGACGTCCGTCATCGGCGAAGTGCTGGCCAACCCGGGCGTTCGCATCCGGAACCTGACCCTGGGACACCGCGCGCTGCACGCCGACGCCCGCCAGCCCACCGTCGAACTCAGCGCATTCTAAGGAGCCTTCGTTGACCATTTCGTCGAGCACGCAGGTCTACCTGCGACACAACATCCAGTTCGAACCGCTGATCAACAGCTGGTACGCGTGGTATCACACGCTGCCGCCGTTGACCGCCGCCCTCAACGTGGCGGAGCGGTTCCTGCCGCTGCTGAAGTCCTATGCCGCATCGCCGATGATGCATGCGGCGGCCTGCAAGGATCCCGCGATGCGCGGCGGGCCGTTCCTCGACCTGGGCGGCCAGCGCGTCGATGAAATCCGCGCGCTGATCGAGCAGACCACCCAGCGCGCGACCCGGCAACTGGAACTGGCGAAGGCCTACAAGGCGTTCTCCACGCTGCTGCTGGAACGGGCCACGGGGATGGCGTCGGACCCGCTCTACCCCGCGATTCCGGAGGTGTTGAAGGGCTATGTCGAGATCTACTACGACCTGAACCACAACCCGTCCTTCCGCGTGTTCGAAAGCCTGCTGTACGCGAGCCCGTTCTATGCGCGCGATGCGCAAAGCATCGCGCTGTCGGCGATCGAGGAGCACACGCCGCGGCCGTTCATCCTCAGCACGCCCCGGCTCCACGACGATCGCACGGTGTTCTGCAACATGGCGTTCGACGACCGCGCGCTCGACGCGCTGTTCCGCATGCGCGACACGCCCGGCAGCTACGCGAAGATCGTCGACCTGATGCGCGTGGAAGAACAGGACGAGCCGCTGTTCCGCACGTTCTTCGTCGAGGAGGCGCCGGCGCCGAAACCGGATCGTTCGTTCGACGGCGACGACATCCGCATCCGCTACTACGGCCACGCGTGCGTGCTGATCCAGAGCCGCGGCGTGAGCATCCTGATCGATCCGGTGATCAGCTACGGCTACGACACCGCGCTGCCGCGCTACACGTTCGCCGACCTGCCGGACCAGATCGACTACGTGCTGATCACGCACAGCCATCACGATCACATCGTCCTCGAGACGCTGCTGCAGCTTCGCCACAAGGTCAAGACCGTGGTGGTCGGCCGCAATCTCGACGGCTTTCCGCAAGATCCGTCGATGGAACTGGCGTTGCGCAAGCTCGGCTTCGACGACGTGCTGGAAGTTCGGGATGCTCAGGAAATCAAGCTGCCCGGCGGCGCCATCACCGCCATTCCGTTCCTGGGCGAACACAACGACCTGGCGATCCACAGCAAGCAGAGCTTCATGATCCGCTTCGGCTCGCGCTCGGTGCTGTGCATCGCCGATTCGTGCAACCTGGACCCGCGCCTCTACGAGCATGTGTTCCGCGTCGCCGGCAAGCCGGACACGCTGTTCGTCGGGATGGAAACCGAGGGCGCGCCGCCGTCATGGGTCTACGGCCCGCTGTTTCCGAAGGCGCTGCCGCGCGACATCGACCAGTCGCGCCGGGCGCGCGGCTGCCAGTTCGGCGAGGCCGCCGCGCTGGTGGACGATTTCGCGTTCAACGCGGCGTATGTCTATGCGATGGGTCAGGAGCCGTGGCTGAACCACCTCCTCGACAACACCTTCGACGAAAACTCGCCGAGCCACATCCAGTCCACCCAGTTCGTCGCGCACTGCCGGGCCAAGGGCATCGCGTCCGAAATCCTGTACGCGCAGAGGGAGATCGTGCTTTGTCAGAACTGAATCTCAACGCGCTCTCGACGAGCGGGCAATACCAGGAACACGTGGCGTTCTGGAACGACGCGCTCGGCCGCCTCGACGAAGACTTCCGCCTTCAGCAGGCGTGGCAGGCGTATGCGCTGCCGCTCGGCCCCGAGCCGGCCCTGACGTTCGCGCTCGACGGCGACGCGGCGCCGGTGCTGGAGAAGCTCGCCGCCGGCAACGCGCTGGGCGCGTTCGTCGTGCTGCTGGCCGCGCTGTTCCGCGTGCTGGGGCGCTACAACGGCGCGGCCGGCCTGTTCGTGGCGTCGCCGCCCCTGATCGCCGGACCCGCGAGCGGCACCGCCGAGGCGGTCCCGCTGCTCGACGCCGGCGCGCCCGGCCCGACGGTTCGCGCGTACCTGAACCAGTTGCGCGACGCGGTGCAGCGCAGCTATTCGTACCAGGATTTCCCGATCGCCGCCCTCGCGCACAAGCTGCATGGCGAACGGCGCGCGACCAACGTCGGCGTGCGCTTCGACGGCCTTCACGAGGCCTGGGCAGCGGCCGACTACGACCTGTCGATCGAGATCCGCCATCGCGAGCGCTACGAGATCGTGCTGACGGGCCGGCCGACGGTGTTCACGCTGCATTATCTGCAGCATCTCGCGCGGCACCTGCGCAACGTCGTGGCCGGCTTCGGCGCACTGGACGCGCCGCTCGACACCGTCTCATTGCTCGACGACGACGAGCGCGCGCGCCTGCATTCGCAGGCGGCGCCCGTCGCGGTAGAGGGCACCTTCCTGGAACAGTTCGCGCAACGGGTCGCGGCCGCGCCGGACAGCATCGCCGTGGTGACCGCCGACGCGTCGCTGACCTATGCCGAACTCGACGACCAGGCGTCGCGGCTGGCGAGCTTCCTGCTCGCGGAATACGCGATCGAACGCGGCGACGTGGTGGGCGTGGTGGCCGACCGTTCCGAGCGCTGGATCGTCGGCCTGCTCGGCGCGCTCAAGGCGGGCGCGGTGTATCTGCCGCTCGACCCGGAGTTTCCGCGGGAGCGCCTGCGCTTCATGATCGAGGATGCGAAGGTCAAGGCGCTGCTGACGCACTCGGAACACCTGCCGCTGCTCGCCGATTTCTGGGCGATCCCGATGTTCGCGCTCGACTTCCAGCTCGACACGCTGGCCCCTGCGTCGGCATCGGCGCCGGTCGAGGTCCGGCCGGACGATGCGGCATACATCATCTACACGTCCGGCTCCACGGGCGTGCCCAAGGGCGTCGTGCTCGAACACGCAGGGCTCCTGAACATGGCTCGGTACCATGTGGACGCATTCGGTTTCGATGCCGCCGACCGCTTCGTGCAGTTCTACTCCCCGGGCTTCGACGGCTCGATCATGGAGATCTTCGTCACGCTGCTCGCGGGCGCGCGCCTGGTGCTGGCAAAGCCCGCCGTGATCCGCGACGTGCCGCGTTTCGTCGACTACCTCGCGCAGCAGGGCGTCACCACGATCAACGCGACGCCGGCCTATCTCGCCGCGCTCGACTGGCACGCGCTCGGCACCGTGACCCGGGTCATCAGCGCGGGCGACAACGCCCGCGCGGCGGATCTGCGCGAGCTGGCCCGGACCCGCACGTGCCACAACTCGTACGGCCCGACCGAGGCAACCGTGTGCATCACGGACTACGTGGTCGACCCGGCCGTCGCCTACGGGGCCCGCCTGCCGGTGGGCCGCCCGATCCGCAATACGCACCTGTACCTGCTCGACGAGCATGGGGCGCCGGCCCCCGAGGGCTGCACCGGCGAGATCTGCGTGTCCGGCATCGCACTGGCGCGCGGCTATGTCGGCCGGGACGACCTGACGGCCGCCGCGTTCGTCGACCACCCGTTCGACGCGGGCGCGCGCCTCTATCGCACCGGCGACCTCGGCGTCTGGCTGCCGGACGGCAACCTGGAAGTCACCGGGCGGCGCGACACGCAGGTGAAGATTCGCGGCTACCGGATCGAAATGGACGAGATCGAGGCGGCGCTCCGGCAGCACGCCGGCGTCGCCGATGCGATCGTGTTCGTGCGCGAGGACACGCCGCAGCACAGGCAGCTGGTGGCCTGCGTCGCGACGGCTGCGGCCAGCGTCGCCAGCCTGCGGGAACACCTGAAGGAGCGTCTGCCCGAGTTCATGGTGCCGGCGTCGATCGTGACGCTCGAGCGCCTGCCGCTGACGCCGAACGGCAAGCCCGACCGCAAGGCGCTCGCCGCGCTGGAACTGGCGCCCGTGCCGAGCGAAGCCGCGTACGTCGCACCGGCCAATGACGTCGAGGCGCGCCTGGGCAGGATCTGGTCCGACGTGCTGGGCCGCGAGCCGATCGGCGTGCACGACAATTTCTTCGAACTGGGCGGCGACTCGATCCTGATCATCCAGGTGATGTCGCTGGCCCAGCAGGTCGGGCTCAAGTTCACCGCCGACCAGTTCTTCGCGCATCCGACCATCGCCGAGCTTGCCCGGGTCGCGACGGACGCGCCGTCGCTCCGGATCGCGCAGGAGCCGGTGGTCGGCCCCGCCCCGCTGACGCCGATCCAGCACGGGTTCTTCGCGCAGGACGTCGCCGATCCGCATCACTACAACCAGTCGACGATGATCGAGGTGCCCGCGTCGCTGCGGCCGGACACGATCGAGCGCGCGCTCGCGGCCGTCACGACGCATCACGACGCGCTGCGGCTGAGTTTCGAGCACGTCGCCGGTGCGTGGCGGCAAGCGCATGCGGCGCCGCCGCTGGCCATTGCGCTCGGCGTCACGTCGCTGGCGGACGCGGCGCCTGCCGCGCGTGAGGCCGCGATGCTCGCGACCGCCACCGGCATGCAGGCAAGCTTCACGCTGTCGGCGCCGCCGCTGCTGCGCGCGCACCTGTTCCAGTTCGGCCCCGACGTGCCGCAGCGCCTGCTCGTGGTCGCGCATCACCTGGTGATCGACGGCGTCTCGTGGCGCATCCTGTTCGAGGACCTGTACACCGCGTGTCGCCAGCTCGAAGCGGGCGAAGCGGTGCAGCTCCCGGCCCGGACGACGGCGTGGCGCGACTGGTCGACGCGCCTGTCCGAACTCGGCGCGACCGCGCTCGACGGACTGGGGCTCGACTACTGGCTCCGCGGGAACACCGGCGAGCCGGCGTGCTTCGACGACATGCCGGTCGGCACCCGCGCCCAAGCCGGCTCGACGGTCGTCGAGTTCGACGCGCAGCAGACGCTCGCGCTGTTGCAGGACGTGCCGCGCGCGTTCAACACCCAGATCAACGAAGTGCTGCTGACGGCCCTGCTGCTCGCGTTCGGCGACTGGACCGGCAACGCGTCGCTGGTCGTCGATCTCGAAGGCCACGGCCGCGAGGCTCTCTTCGACGGCGTCGATACGTCGCGCACGATCGGCTGGTTCACCACCCACTATCCGGTGTTCCTCGACGCCGGCGACGCCACCGTGGCGGTCGACGCGCTGCGCCACGTCAAGGAGCAGCTGCGCGCGGTCCCGATGCGCGGGCTCGGCTACGGCGTCGCCCGCTACCTCGGCCGCGACGCCGGCATCGCGGCCGCGCTGGAACGGCAGCCGCCGGCGCCGGTGCGCTTCAACTATCTCGGCCAGGTCGATCGCGTGCTGGCCGACGACACGGGCTGGAGGCCGGTGCTCGACTTCCAGAGCCCCGAGCACAGCCCGCGCGCGCGTCGCGGCCATCTGTTCGAGATCGACGGGATGGTGTTCGACGGCCGCCTGCGCCTGACCTGGCACTACAACCGCGAGGCCTGCGCACCCGACGTCATCGAACAGCTGACGCAGTGCTACCGCAGCCGTCTGCTGTCGATCGTCGCGGCCAGCGGCGACGGCCCGCGCGCGCTGAGCCCGTCGGACTTTCCGGCCGCGCGCATCAGCCAGGCAGCGCTGGACGCCCTCGTCTCAAGGATCAAATCGTGACATCCCCGACCATCGCCGATATCTACGCGCTCTCCCCGATGCAGGCGGGGATGCTCTTTCATGCCGTGCACGAGCCCGGCGCGAGAAGCAGCTTCAACCAGCTCAGCTGCCGGATCACCGGCAGCCTCGACACCGCGCGGTTTCATGCCGCATGGCAGCAGCTCATCGATCGGCATCCGGTGATGCGCACGTCGTTCCATTGGGAGGCGTTCGACACGCCGATGCAGGTCGTGCACGCGCACGCCACGCTGCCGTGGATGCAGGACGACTGGCGCGACCTGCCGGAACACGAGCAGCGCACGCGGTGGCAAGCGCACCTCGAAAGCGACCTGGCCGAGGGCTTCGCGCTCGATCGCGCGCCGCTCGTGCGCTGTCGCCTGGCGCGCGTCGCCGCCGACGCCTACCTGTTCAGCTGGAGCCACCATCACATCCTGGCCGATGGCTGGTGCCTGTCGCTCGTCATCGAGGAGATTTTCCAGGTGTACGGCGCGCTCGCGCGCGGCGTGCCGCCGGCGCTCCCGCCGGTGCGCCCCTATCGCGACTACATCCAGTGGCTGCAGCAGCACGAGCCGCACGCCGCGCAGCAATACTGGACGCGCTATCTCGAAGGGTTCCGCTCGCCGACCCCGCTGCCCACGGCCGCGCGCGCGGGCGCTGACGAACGCTTCGGCCAGGGCCTCGCGCAAGTGCAGGCCGACCTGTCGGCCGACCTGAGCGCGCGCCTGCGGCAATTCGCGGCCCGCCATCACGTCACCCTCAATACGCTCGCGCAAGCGGCCTGGGCGCTCGTGCTGTCGCGTTACAGCGGGGAGACCGACGTGGTGTTCGGCGCCGTCGTGTCCGGACGCGGCGCCCCTCTGCCGGGGATCGAAACCATGCTCGGCCTGTTCATCAATACGGTGCCGGTGCGGGTGCGGGTCGACCCGAGGCAGCCGCTGGTGCCGTGGCTGAAGATGATCCAGGCGCGCGTGGCCGCCCGCGCGCCGTTCGAGCACACCCCGTTGCCCGACATTCAGCGCTGCAGCGAAGTCCCGCCGTCGACGCCGCTGTTCGAGAGCAACATCACGTTCATGAACTACCCGCTCGACGCGTCGCTCACGCATGGCGCGCACGGGCTGGCGGTCGACGAGGTGCAGCTCTACAACCGCGCCGACATTCCGCTCGAATTCGTGGTGACGGCGCGCGACGACTGGAAGATGGAACTGTCGTTCGACCCGCGACGCTTCGATGAAGACACGATGCAGCGGATGCTGGGCCACGTGGCGGCGACGCTCGACGCGTTCGCGGCCGAGCCGAGCCGGCTGCTCGGCCGCGTGCCGATCTTGCCCGAGGCCGAACGCCGGCAGTTGCTGGAGACATTCAACGACACCGCCGTGCCGTTCGACGCCGCGCTCACCGTGGTGCATCGCCTGGAGCAGGCCGCCGCGGACCACCCCGAGCGGCCGGCGGTCGAGACCCGCGATGGCGTCCTGAGCGCGGGCGAACTGAACGCGCGCGCCAACCGCATCGCGCACCGCCTGCTGGCCGCCGCCGAGCTGGGGCCGGACGCGCTGGTCGCGATCTGCATGCACCGGTCCGCCCAGCTGATGGAGGCGATCCTCGCCGTCTGGAAGTGCGGCGCCGCCTATATTCCGATCGACCCCGACTATCCGGCGGCACGCATCCGCACCATCCTCGAGGATTCCGGCGCCGCCCTCGTGATCACCTGCGACGGCCTCCTGCCCCCGGAGCTGGCCGGGATCGCGCCGGTCGTGGCGCTCGACGCCGTCACCGATATCGACGACGACACCAATCCCGGCCGCCCCGTGTCGCCCGACAGCCTCGCGTACGTGATCTACACGTCCGGCTCCACCGGCAAGCCCAAAGGGGCGATGGTCGAGCACGCCGGCATGCTGAATCACATGCTCGCCGAGATCGACGAGTTCTCGATCTCGGCGCATTCGGTGATCGCGCAAACCGCGCCGCATTGCTTCGATATTTCGGTCTGGCAATTTTTCACGGCGCCGCTCGTCGGCGGCAAGACCGTGATCGTCGACGACGACTGCATTCGCGATCCCGCGCGTTTCGTCGCGTACCTGGACACCACGCGGATCAGCATCCTCGAACTGGTGCCGTCCTATCTGTCCGCCGTGCTCGACCGTGCATCGGAACAGCCGGCGCTGATGCGGCACCTGCGGCACCTGCTCGTCACCGGCGAGATGGTCAGCCCGGCCCTGGTGAAACAGTGGTTCGACGTATTCCCGGACATTCCGCTGGTGAACGCGTACGGCCCGGCCGAAGCGTCCGACGACGTCGCGCAGCACCGCATGACGTGCGCGCCAACCACGCCTTACGTCCCGGTCGGCAAGCCGATCCGCAACGTGCGCCTGTACGTCGTCGACCCGCAGATGAACCTGTGCCCGATCGGGATTCCCGGCGAGCTGTGCGTGTCCGGCGTCGCCGTCGGCCGCGGCTATCTGAACGACGAGGCCGCCACGCGGGAGGCGTTCGTCGAGGATCCGTTCCATCCGGCGCGCGGGGCCCGCCTGTACCGCACCCGCGACATCGGCTGCTACCTGCCCGATGGAACGATCGTGCTCCACGGCCGCCAGGACCACCAGCTGAAGATCCGCGGCTACCGCATCGAGCTCGGGGAGATCGACAACGCGCTGGCCGCCATTCCGGACATCCGCCAGGCGGCCGCGCTCGACTATCGCGACGAGGCCGGCCGCGCCGCGCTGTGCGCGTATGTCGCGTTCCGCGACGGCGCGTCGCTGAGCGACGCCGCGATGGCCGCCGCGTTGTCCGCCACGCTGCCCGACTACATGGTGCCCGGCATCTACGTGGTGCTCGACGCGCTGCCGCTGAGCGGCAACGGCAAGATCGACCGCAAGGCGCTGCCGCCGCTGGACCGCGCGCGACTGGCCGCCACCGCGCACGCGCCGACGCCGCCGCGCACGCCCACCGAGACCCTGCTGTGCCGCATCTGGGGCGAGGCGCTGGGCATTCCGTCGCCCGGCATCCACGACAACCTGTTCGCGCTGGGCGGCGATTCGATCCTGAGCATGCGCATCGTGTCGCTGGCCGCGAAGGCGGGGCTGAAGCTCACCACCCGGCTCATCTTCCAGCATCCGACGGTGGCCGAACTCGCCGCCGTGGCCACGCGCGGCACCGTCGGCGCGACGGCGTTCGTCGCGTCGTCCGGCCCGCTGCCGCTGACGCCCATCCAGAAGCGTTTCTTTGCGCAGCACCGGGACGACCCCAACCAGTACAACCAGGCGGTCCTGCTCGACGTGCCGGCCGACCTCGATCCGGGCCTGCTGCGCCAGGCGCTGCGGCACGCGGTCAAGTGGCATGACGCGCTACGGCTGCGCTTTCGCGCAGGCGAGTCCGGCTGGATCCAGGAAGTCGTCGACGATCCGGAAATCCCCGTCGTCGTGTCCGACATGGCGCGCGATCAGCTCGCGCAGCACGTCGCGCAAGCGCATGCGAGCCTGAATCTCGCGGAAGGCCCCGTCGTGCGCGCCGACCTGTTCCGCCTGGACGCAGGCCGTTCGCTCCGCCTGCTGCTGGTCGCCCATCATCTGGTGATCGACGGCGTGTCGTGGGGCGCGCTGCTCGAAACCGTGTACGACGCCTATACCCGCCTGCGCCATGGCAAGGCGCCCGAATTCGCGGGCGGCAGCGCCACCTGGACCGACTGGACCCGGGCGATCTCGACCTGGGCCGAATCCGGCGCCGCCGACGCCGACCTCGCCCATTGGCAGGCCCTCGCGCGCGCCGCGCTGCCCGGCCTGCCCGGCCTGCCGCTCGATCGCGATGCGCCTGCCGACGCCAATACCGTGTCGTCCGCCGAAACGATCGTGGTCGAGCTCGGCGAAGCCGCGACGACGGCGTTGCTGGGCGCCGCGCCCCGCGCCTACGACGCGCAGATCAACGACGTGCTGCTCGCCGCGCTCGCGCGGGCCGTCAGCGACTGGAGCGGATGCGCCGACGTCCTGCTGGATCTCGAAGCGCACGGGCGCGAGGAACTGATCGACGCGCTCGACATCTCGCGCACGGTGGGCTGGTTCACGTCGGTGTTCCCGGTCCTGCTGACGGTCGATACCGGTTCGCACGATCCGGCCGGCCTGGTCGCATCGGTCAAGGCACGACTGCGCGCGGTGCCGAATGCGGGCATCACCTGCGGCCTGCTGCAAGACCGGCTCGACGGCCCGCTTCCGCGGCCGCGACTGCAGTTCAACTACCTGGGTCAGACCGACCAGCTGTTCACCGCCGCACGCGACTGGAAACAGGCTGCGGAGCCGAGCGGAGACGGCCGCCACGCGACCCAGCGGCGCGAGCACCTGCTCGACATCAACGCGTACGTGACCGGCAACCGCCTGCACGTAGCGTGGGAATTCAGCCGGGCCTGCCACGACGCGGACACCATCCTGCGCGTCGCGCACGCCTACATCGCGGCGCTCGAAACACTGGTCGCCGGCCATGCGGTCCCGTCCGCCTCGACCCGGCCCGCGACCGGCTTGCCGCAGGCACCGGCGTCGGTGAGGCCGGACGACGTCGCCGACGTCTACCCGCTGACGCCGACCCAGCAGGGCATGCTGTTCCACAGCCTGTACGAACCCGCGTCGGATGCGTACTTCAGCAGCCTGAATTTCCGGATCGACGGGGCGCTCGACGTCGAACGGTTCCGCCGCGCGTGGGAGTCCGTGGCGCACCGGCACGACATCCTGCGCACCGCGTTTCACTGGGAAGACATCGAAAGCCCCGTGCAGGTCGTGCATCGCCGTGTCGACTTGCCGTGGCATGAAGAGGATCTGCGCGCGGCGTCCGCCGCGGAGGCCGAACAGCGCTGGGACGCCTACGTGGCGCAGGACCGGGCGCGCGGCTTCGACTTTGCCCGCGCGCCGCTGATGCGGCTCGCGCTGTTCCGCGTCGGCGAGCACGCGTGGCGCTTCCACTGGAGCCATCACCACATCCTGCTCGACGGATGGAGCTCCGCCCGCCTCCTGAGCGAAGTGGCCGCCGCCTATCAGGCGCCGCCGGCCGAAGGCGCGCCGCAGCGGGACGCGCCGCCCGCCTTCGCCGCTTACGTGCGCTGGCTGGCACGCCAGGACGCCGCCGCCGCGGAACGTTTCTGGAAAACCAGGCTGGCCGATTTCCCGGCGACGACGCCGCTCGTGCTGGGCCGCCCCGAACTCGACGGCACGGCCGCGCCGGGCGCCTACGTGGAAGAGGCGCTGCTGCTCTCCGAAAGCGACACGCAACGGCTCGTCGCGTTCGCGCAAACCCGTCGACTCACCCTGAACACGCTCGCGCAGGGCGCGTGGGCGCAGCTGCTGAGCCGCTACAGCGGCGAAGCGGACGTCGTGTTCGGCACGATCGTGTCCGGTCGTCCGGCGTCGCTGCCGGCGTCGGACGAAATGGTCGGGCTGTTCATCAACACGCTGCCGGTGCGGGTGCGCATCGACGCGCGCCCGACGTCCGCGTGGCTGGCGCAATTGCAGCTGGATCTCGCGCAACAGGAGGACTATGCGCACTATCCATTGGCCGACCTCCAGAAATTCGCCGGCCTGCCGCCCGGCGTGCCGCTCTTCGACAGCCTGCTGATCTTCCAGAACTATCCGGTGGAAGAAGCGCTGGCCGATGCGCTGCCCGGCCTGCGGATCGGCGCCTTCCAGGTGTCCGATCCGAACAATTACCCGCTGACGCTGGTCGTGACGCCGGGCAAGCGCCTGTCGTTGCAGGTGCTGTACGACGACGGCCGGTTCGATCGCGACACGATCGTCCGCCTGCTGCGCCATGTCGAGACCCTGCTCACCGGCCTGGCCGACGCGGAAGATCGCCCGAACCGCAGCGTTGCGCTGCTCACCGCCGCCGAGCGGGACGCCCTCCTGCGCGGCTGGAACGACACCTCCGCGCCGGTTCCGGCCGACCGGACGCTGCCCGAACTGATCGAGGCCGTCGCCGCCGCGCATCCGGAGCGCATCGCGGTGCGCTGCGGCACGGAGGTTCGCACCTATCGGGCGCTCGTCGACGGCGCGAACCGGATCGCCGCGCAGCTTCTGCGGACGGCGCCGCTGCAGCCGGACGACCGGATCGCCGTCTGGATGCCGCGCTCGCCGCTGATGCTGGAAACGATCCTGGCGATCTGGAAGTGCGGCGCGGCGTACGTTCCGGTCGATCCGGCCTATCCGGCCCAACGGGTCGAGACTCTCCTGACGCTGGCCCGGCCTGCCCTCATCGTCGGCACCGACTGCCGGCCGCCGCCGGCGCTGGCGTCGATCCCGCTGGTCGATCCCGCCCGCCTGCCCGCCCATCAGGATGACGAAGCAACGACGCCCCGCTGCCGGCCCGCGGACCTCGCATACGTGATCTTCACGTCGGGTTCGACCGGCCAGCCGAAAGGCGCGATGGTCGAACATCGCGGCATGCTCAATCACGTGCTCGCGATGGCGCGCCGGGTCGGGCTCGGCGCACGGAGCGCGGTTGCCCAGACCGCTTCGCACTGCTCCGATATTTCGGTCTGGCAGTGCTTCGCGGCGCTGGCGTCGGGCGGCACGACGGTGATCTATCCCGATGCCGTGATCCTCGAGCCCGCGCGCCTGATCGACAGCCTGCACCGCGACCGCGTCACGGCGATGCAATTCGTGCCGTCCTATCTCGCGACCTTTCTCGGCGAACTGGAACGGCACGCGGCACCGGCCTTCCCGCACCTCGACACGCTGCTGACGATCGGCGAAACGCTGCAGCCCGCCACCGCGCAAGCGTGGTTCCGCCTGAATCCGGCGGTGCGGCTCATCAACGCATACGGGCCGACCGAAGCGTCGGACTCCGTCGCGCATTACAGCCTGACGCGCGCGCCGGATCGGCCGGCGATTCCGATCGGCCGGCCGATCGAGAACCTGCGCCTCTACGTCGTGGACGCCGACATGAATCCGTGCCCGGCCGGCGTCAAGGGCGAGATCTGCATCGGCGGCGTCGGCGTCGGGCGCGGCTACCTGTTCGACGAAGCCCGCACGCGGGCGGTGTTCCGCGACGATCCGTTCAGTCCGGAACCGGGCGCGCGCCTGTATCGCACCGGCGACGTCGGCTGCTTCGACGCGGACGACACGCTCCACTTCTTCGGCCGCCGCGACTTCCAGGTCAAGATCCGTGGCTATCGCATCGAGCTCGGGGAAATCGAAGCCGCGCTGACCGGTCTCGCGGGCATCTCCCACGCCGTCGTGGTCGCCCGCGAAACGTCGGATGCCGAAATGACCCTGTGCGCCTACGCGTCGGGAACCGGCTGGACGCCCCAACGCGTGCGCGATGCACTGCGCGATACCCTGCCGGCGCATATGGTGCCCGACACCGTGATGCTGCTGCCGGCGCTGCCCGTCATGCCGAACGGCAAGATCAACCGCGCCGCGCTGCCGCTCCCCGATGCCGCGTCGGTGCCCGACGGCGTGCCGGCCGACCCGCGCACGCCGGTCGAAGCGGCGCTGCTGCGCCTCTTCGCCGAGGTGCTCGGCCGCCGGCCGAGCGGCGTCGACGCCGATTTCTTCGAGCAGGGCGGCCAAAGCCTCAAGGCGATCCAGCTGGTCAGCCGGATCCGGCGCGAGCTGAAACGGGACGTCACGGTCGCCGACGTCTTCCATGCGCCGACGCCGCGCGCGCTCGCGCGGAAGCTGGCTGCCCTGCCCGCCGACGGCGCTGCCGACGCCGACGCGTTCATCCCGGCGCTGGCCGCGCAACCGTCCTACGCGGTGTCCCGCGCACAGAAGCGGATCTGGCTCGCCAGCCGCGGCGCGGATCCGTCCACGTACAACATGGCGGGCGCGCTGCAGCTGGACGGCGCCGTCGACACGGCGCGCCTCGTCCGTGCGTTCGACCTGCTGGTCGATCGCCACGAGAGCCTGCGCACCGTGTTCGCGATGATCGAAGGCGAGTTGCGGCAACGCATCCTCAGCCGCGAAGCCGCCGGCTTCCGGGTCGAGCAGCACGATCTCGCGGACGATGCCGGGCCGCAGGCGATCGACGCGCTGATTCGCGCGGCAAGCGAGCAGCCGTTCGATCTCGCGTCGGGGCCGCTGTTTCGCGTCACGCTGGTGCGACTCTCGCCGGTGAAGCACCTGCTGCTGCTGAACATGCACCACGTGATCTCGGATGCGTGGTCGATCCGCGTGCTGACCGACGACCTGCATGCGCTGTATGCGGGACACGACCTGCCGCCGCTGTCGATCCAGTACCGCGACTACGCCGCGTGGCACAACGCGAGCCTCGCGGGTCCGCGTGCCGCCGCGCATCGCGCGTACTGGCTCGCGCAACTGGCGCCGCCGCTGCCCCGCCTGCAACCGGCAACCGACTTCCCGCGGCCCGAGCGGCCCGGTCATGCCGGGCAGACGCTCGAAGTCGAACTGCCGGCGCCGCACGCGGCGGAACTCGCCGCGCTGGCCCGCGCGCACCATACGTCGCTCTACGCGGTGCTGCTGGCGTCGTTCTGCGTGCTGATGCACCGTTATACGGGGCGTGAGGACATCGTCATCGGCAGCGTGTCGGCCGGGCGCGACAGCGAGCCGCTCGAATCGCAGATCGGCGTGTACCTCAACACCGTCGTGCTGCGCGTGCCGGTGCGGTCCTCCACGACCGTCGCGGAGGTGATCGACGGCGTGGCGACAGCCTCCGCGCAAGCGCTGGAGCACGCGTCCTATCCGTTCGACGTGTTGCTGGAAGACCTGAAGATCCGCACCCCGGCGGGCCATTTTCCGATCTTCGACATTCAGGTGAACCACGTGTCGATGCCGGCCCCGCAGCCCGGCCTGCGCATCACGGACATTTCGCCGGCGGACACGACGGCCAAGTTCGACCTGTCCTTCCAGGTCGTGGAAAGCGAAGGCCGGCACCTGATCCAGTTCATCTACAACACCCACCTGTTCCGCCCGTCGACCATCGCCGCGATGCGCGATCGACTGCTCGCGATCCACGACGTCTTCCGCCGCGACCCGGCCACGCCGGTCGATCGCATCCCGCTCTCCGGCGAGGCCCCGGCCCCCGCCGCCGGCCCACGGGCCCGGGTCGGCCTGCGCCTGAAGCGCGCGCCCGAGGTCACGGCCGACGACGCGCTCGAGGAGAAGACGTGATGCGGATCGTCCGGCGTTCGAGCGGCGCACGCCGCTTCGGGTTGTTTCAGGTGAACAAAACGTTTCAAGGAGTGTCCTGTGCAAGACAATAACGTGCTGGTCACCGACCATCGCTATGCCTCCACCGCGCGTTTCTGGCGCGAAAGCCTGTCCCGGGTCGCCGGTGTCTACCGGATCGCGGCGTACGCCCCGAATCAGCAACCGGGTCGCCAGCTGTCCCGCACGGTGCGGCTCACGCCCGCGTCGCTCGACCTGTTGCGGCGCATCGGCGACGGCGAGCTTGCCGAGTTCGCCGTCACGGCGGCGGGCATTGCGTTCCTGCTCTGGAAATACTTCCGGATTCCGGTCACGGTGCTCGGCACGCCGGCGCTGGCCGCGCATCCGCCGGCCCGGGCCGCCACCGTGCCGCTGATCATCGAGGTCCGTCCCGACGAGCGCGTCGAGGACTACCTGTCGCGCGTGGCCGGGATCGTGGAAGACAGCTACGCCGAGCCTCACTTCCCGCTGGAAACGCTCGTGCGCAACGAAAAGGACCTGGCGCTCGCGCAGCTCACGAAAGTCACGCTCGCGGACGACCGGGTGCACGACGCACCAACCGGCCGGGACGACGATCTGCAGTTGCATCTGCGGCTCGCGCGCGGCGAAATCGAGCTTCGTTACAGCGCGGCGATCGAGCCCTTCATCATCGACGGCTTCGCCGGCAGCCTCGCCGCGGTGCTGGCGGCCTTCGAACCCCTCGACACGGCCGTCGGCGACATCGAATCGGCCCCGCCGGAAGAGGGCCCGTTGCTGAGCGCCTTCAACGAAACCGCGACGGCCGGCCCCAGCCACCCGACGGTCGTCGCCATGTTCGAAGCGCAGGTCGCCCGCACGCCGACGGCGCCGGCCCTGGTCACCGACAGTGCGCTGATGACCTACGCCGACCTGAACGCGCGGGCCAACAGCCTCGCGCATCACTTGCGCGAGCACCACGGCGTCGGGCCGGAATCGCTGGTCGGCATCATGCTCGACCGTTCCGAATGGATGATCGTCGCGATTCTCGGCATCCTGAAGGCGGGGGCGGCGTTCGTTCCGCTGGACCCGGCGTATCCGGCCGAGCGGATCAATCACATCCTCGGCGACACCGGCCTGTCGCTGCTGGTGACCCAGTCGAATCAGCTCGCGCAGTGGTATGAATTCTCCGGCGTGACGCTGCTGCTGGACCAGGAACTCCCCGGCTGGACGCCGCTGCCCGACAACCCGCCGCACCGTGCCGAACCGGCGCACCTCGCCTACGTGCTCTACACGTCCGGCTCGACCGGGAAACCCAAAGGCTGCCTGCTCGAGCACCGGAACCTGGCCCACTACATCGGGTGGGCCGCCGCGTATTACTTCCCGGAAAGCACGACCGGCAGCTTCGGGCTGTACAGCTCGCTCTGCTTCGATTTCACGCTCACCAACGTCTTCTGCCCGCTGGTGCGCGGCAAGACGCTGCGCATCTATCCGCAGTCGGAAAGCATCGACACCATCCTGGCCCGGATGTTCCAGCCCGGCAGCGGCGTCGACACCCTCAAGCTCACGCCCACCCACATTCATCTGCTGGAATACATGAACCTGGCACGCTCCGGCGTGCGCAAGGTGATCGTCGGCGGCGAGGAACTGACGCCCCAGCACATCGCCACGCTGCGCAAGATCGATCCCGCGATCGAGATCTACAACGAGTACGGCCCCACCGAGGCGACGGTCGGCTGCATCGTCGAGCGCGTCGAGGACGCGCCCTCGACGGTGCTGATCGGCCGGCCCATCGCCGACACCCGCGTGTACATGCTCGACGACGCGCTGCGGCCGGTTCCGCTCGGCGTGCCCGGGGAAATCTGCGTCGCCGGCGCGGGCCTCGCGCGCGGCTACCACCAGCGGCCCGACGTCACCGCCGCGAAATTCGTCGAGCATCCGTTCCCCGGCGAAGCGCGCCTCTATCGCACCGGCGACATCGGCCGGTGGCTGCCCGACGGACGGATCCAGTGCTACGGGCGCATCGACCACCAGGTCAAGATCCGCGGGCACCGGGTCGAACTCGGCGAGATCGAGGCCGCGATCGCCGCGCACGAGGATGTCGTCGGCGCAGCGGTCATGCTGCGCGAATCCGCCCACGGGGTGCGCAAGCTCGCGGCCTATGTGAAGGGCGCCGCGAACCTCAGCGTGCCGGACCTGCGGGCCTATCTGGCCGGGAAGCTGCCGGACTACATGGTCCCGTCCGACATCATCCCGATCGCCGAATTCCCGCTCAACGCCAACGGCAAGCTGGATCGCCCGGCGCTGCTGGCGCTGGAGCCGGCCACGGCGCCCGACGCCGCCCGTCTCGACGCCGCCGCGCTCGACGCCACGCCGATTCAGCTCGAGCTGGTGCGTATCTGGCGCGACGTGCTCGACCATCCGGCCGTCGATCTCACCGGCCGCTTCTTCGACTACGGCGGCGATTCGCTGCAAGCCATGCAGCTGGTCTCGCGGATCTGGGGCAGCTTCTCCGTCGAGATCGGCATCGATGCGATCTTCGAACTCCAGACCATCAGCGCGGTGTCCGACCTGATCGAAGCGTCGTCGCCGCACGCCGGTTCGACGGCCGGCGCCATCCTGCCCCGCTCGCGCGCGAACGACCTGCCGCTGTCCTTTCCGCAGCAGCGGCTGTGGTTCCTCGCGCAACTGGAAGGCCCGTCGGCCACCTACAACATCTCGAGCGCGCTGCGCTTCGACGGCGAACTGGACCTCGCGCGCCTGCAGGCAGCCGTGTCCGAAATCAGCCGGCGTCACGAGATCCTGCGCACGACGTTTCCCGCCGTCGACGGCCGCGGGGTTCAACGCATCGCGCCGCCGGCGCCGGTCGCGCTCGACGTCGTCGACGTCGCCAGCGAATCCGACACGCTCGCGCGGCTCGCGGAGGAAGCCGACCGCCCGTTCGATCTCGCCGTCGGGCCGCTCTATCGCGTCGTGCTGTATCGCGTGCATGAGCGCCTCCACGTCTTCGGCATCGTGATGCATCACATCGTTTCCGATGCATGGTCGTCAGGCATCCTGATCGGCGAGCTGGCCGCGCTCTATGCCGGCGAGTCGCTGCCGGAACTGGCTGTGCAGTACGCGGACTACGCCGTGTGGCAGCACGAACGCCTGGCGTCCGCCGACACGCGCCGGGAACTGGCGCTCCTGAGCGCCGCGCTGGCCGATGCGCCGGACCTGATCGAGCTGCCCACCGACCGCCCGCGGCCCGCCATCCAGCAGTTCCGCGGCGCGGTGCTGCCGTTCCAGCTGAGCGGCGCACGCGCCGACGGCCTGCGCGCGATTGCCCGCGCGTCCGGCACCAGCACGTTCATGGTCGTGCTCGCCGCGTATGCGCTGCTCCTGTCGCGATACAGCAACCAGCAGGACCTCGTCATCGGCTCGCCGATCGCCAACCGGCGTTCGAGCATGACCGAGCCGCTGATCGGCTTCTTCGCGAACATGCTCGCGCTGCGCGTGGACCTGTCCGGCAATCCGACCTTCGGCGAACTGCTGGCGCGCGTGAAGCGCGTCGCGCTCGACGGCTACAGCCGCCAGGAGATTCCATTCGAGCAGGTGGTGGATTCGCTCGCGCTCGAGCGCAACCTGAGCCGCACGCCGGTGTTCCAGGTCGTGTTCGCGTACGAGAAAGCGCCGTCCCAGGCGGTGAGCTTCCCCGGTCTCGTGGCCACGCCGGTGTCGGTCGAGACCCACACCGCGAAGTTCGACCTCACGCTGCATGTGCAGGATGCCGACGACGGCCTCGCGGGCTCGCTGGAATACAACCTGGACCTGTTCGACGCCGCCACGATCGATCGCATGGCGGAACACTTCCGCACGCTCGTCGATGCCGTGATCGCCGATCCGGATGCGCCGCTCGGCGCGCTGCCGTTGACGAGCGATACGGAGCGGAACCTGGTGACGGTCGAGTGGAACCGTACCGACACGGATTTCGGCGACGCCGCCGCGCAACCGCTGCATCGCCTGTTCGAACAGCAGGTCGAGCGCACGCCGGATGCCGTCGCGGTTGTCTTCGATGACGCCGCGCTCACCTACGCCGAACTCAACCTGCGCGCCAACCGCCTCGCCCACCACCTCATCGCGCTCGGCGTCGGCCCCGATGCGCTCGTCGGCGTCGCGATGGAGCGCTCCCTCGACATGAGCGTCGCATTGCTCGCGGTCCTCAAGGCCGGCGGCGCCTACGTCCCCGTCGACCCCGACTACCCCGCCGAGCGCGTGCGCTTCATGATCGACCACGCGCAGTTGCGCTGGCTCCTCACCCAGCAGCATCTGCGCGACGCGCTGCCCGGGACCGACGCACACGTGATCGTCGTCGATACCGACTCGCTCGATGTCGATAACGCAGCGACGTCCAACCCCGCGCCCGCGCTCAACGGCGACAACCTCGCCTACATGATCTACACGTCCGGTTCGACCGGCCGGCCCAAGGGCGCACTCAACACCCATCGCGCGATCACCAACCGCATCCTCTGGATGCAGCACGCCTACGCGCTCGGCGCTGACGATACCGTGCTGCAGAAGACCCCGTTCAGCTTCGACGTCTCGGTCTGGGAACTCTTCTGGCCGCTCGTCACCGGTGCGCGCCTCGTGTTCGCCCGCCCCGGCGGCCAGCGCGAGACCGACTATCTGGTCGACCTCATCGAGCGCGAACGCATCACCACGCTCCATTTCGTGCCGTCGATGCTGCGTGCGTTCCTCGATCATCCGGACCTCGACGCGCACTGCGCATCGCTGCGCCGCGTCGTGTGCAGCGGCGAGGCGTTGCCCCACGACCTGCAGCAGCGTTGCCTCGAGCGCCTCGACGTCAGGCTGTACAACCTCTACGGCCCGACCGAGGCCGCCGTCGACGTGACCGCGTGGGAATGCCGCCGCGACGATCCGCACCGCATCGTCCCGATCGGCCGGCCCATCGCCAACACCCGCCTCTACATCGTGGACGCGCAGATGCAGCCCACGCCGATCGGCGTGCCCGGAGAACTGCTGATCGGCGGCACGCCGGTCGGGTGCGGCTACCACGGTGAACCTGAACTGAGTGCCGGGAAGTTCATCGCCGATCCGTTCTCCGCCGACCCGCACGCGCGCCTCTACCGTACCGGCGATCTCGCGCGCTACCGGCCCGACGGCAACATCGAGTTCCTCGGCCGCATCGATCACCAGATCAAGCTGCGCGGCCTGCGCATCGAACCCGGTGAAATCGAGGCCGCGCTGCGCACGCATCCGTCGGTCGACGACTGCGTCGTGATCGCGAAAACCGAAGGAGCCCGAACGTTCCTGATCGCCTATGTCGCGACCGCCGCGCCGGACATCGCCGATCTGCGCGGTTATCTGAGCGGCAAGCTCGCCGACTACATGGTGCCGTCGCAGTTCGTCGCCCTTGCATCGTTGCCGATGCTGCCCAACGGCAAGATCAACCGCAAGGCGCTGCCCGCCCCGGCCGACGGGGTCGACGCGGCCCAGCCGCACGCGCCCGCCGTCACGCCCCGGGAAATCCTGCTGGCGTCGATCTGGCAAGACGTGCTGCAGCTGCCTTCCGTCGGCATCCACGACAATTTCTTCGAACTCGGCGGCGACTCCATCCTGAGCATCCAGGTGATCGCGCGCGCCAATCAGGCGGGGCTGCGCGTGACGGCGAAGCAGCTGTTCCAGCATCAGACGATCGCGCAGCTGGCCGCCGCGCCCGAGGAGCGGGCCGCCTGCGCGCCGACCTTGAGCCCGCTGGGCGACGCGCCGCTCACGCCGGTGCAGCACTGGTTCTTCGAGCAGGAGATCGACGCGCCGTCGCACTTCAATCAGACGGTCCTGATCCAGGTGCCGGCGGATCTCGACGCGTCGCGGCTCGCCGACGCGTTCCGGCAAGTCTACGAACATCACGACGCGTTGCGACTGCGTTTCTCGCACGATGCGGGCCGCTGGACCCAGCACGTCGTCGCCGGCGGCGAGATGCCGGCGCGCTTCGAGAAGCAGGGGATTGCCGGCGACGCCGGCGAGCGCCTGGCGGCGATGCGCGCCGCCGCCGCTGACGCGGAGCGCGGCATCGACATCACGCATGGCCCGTTGCTGGCGGCCCGGCTCTTCTGCGTGGCCGGCGAGCCGCTCGCCCGCCTGTTCGTGTCGATTCATCACCTGGCGGTGGACGGCGTGTCGTGGCGCGTGCTCCTCGAGGACCTGCATGCCGCCTACCACGGCCAGCCGTTACCCGCGAAGACGACGTCGTTCCGTGAATGGGCGCTGCATCTGCAGCAATTGGCCCGGTCGCCGGCCATCGGCGACGAAGCGCGACTGTGGCACGCGCTCCTCGCGCAACCCGTCGAGCCGATCCCGCTTGACTATCCGGCCGCAGGTGCGCCCAACAACGCGGTCGGCGACGCGTCGTCCGTTTCATTCGAACTGGACGAAGCCGATACCACCGCGTTGCTGCGCCGGCTGCCACGGGCCTACGACACCCGCATCAACGATGTCCTGCTCATCGCGCTCGCGCAAGCCTGCAGCATGGTCACGGGCAACGCCCGCACGCGGATCGATCTCGAGAGTCACGGCCGCCACGTGTCCGATGCGCCGCTCGACCTCACCCGGACGGTGGGCTGGTTCACGTCCATCTACCCCGTCGTGCTCGACGCCGACGCGATGCACACGCCGGAGCAGGCGCTGCGTGCCGCGCGGCAGCAGCTGCGCCGGATTCCGGCCGACGGTCTCGGTTATGCGCTGCTGCGCTACCTGAGCCCCGACGCCGCCGTGCGCGACAGTCTCGCCGCGTTGCCGCAGGCCGATATCCTCTTCAACTATCACGGGCAGCTCGATACCGTGTTGAAGCAATCCGACGGCTGGCGCCCGGCGACCGAAGACCTCGGTTCGCTGCGCGCCGGGCGGTCGCAGCGCACGCACGCGTTCGAGATCGTCGCCGCCGTCGTCGACGGCAAGCTTCAGGTGGACTGGCGCTACGGCGAGCGGCTCCACCGGCGGCAGACGGTCGAGAACCTGGCCGCGCACTTCAGGGACCGGTTGCTCGACTTCGCGGCGTCGGTCCCCGACACCGCGGCGGACGACATCGACGACAGCTACCCGCTCTCGTCGCTGCAGCAGGGCATCCTGTTCCATTCGCTGTACGACCTCGATCCCGCCGCCTATTTCCAGCAGTTCAGCTTCGTCGTCAGCGGCCCGCTCCAGGTGCCGGCGCTCCGGCAGGCGTGGGCCCATGCGCTCACGCGCCATGCCGTGCTGCGCACCGCGTTCGCGTGGGCCGATCGCGAGCAGCCCGTCCAGACCGTGCTGCACACGGTCGACCTGCCATGGACGTTCGTTGACTGGCGGCACCGCGACGCGTCCGGCCGCGCGCAGGACGTCGATGCATTCCTCGCCGACGACCGGAAGCGCGGCTTCGATCTGCAGCGGGCGCCGCTGTTCCGCTGCACGCTGATCCAGGAAACCGACACGCGCCACCGCTTCTGCTGGAGCGCGCACCACATCATCCTCGACGGCTGGAGCACCGCGACCCTGATGAAGGAGGTGTTCGCCGACTACCTGTCGCTCGCGCGCACCGGCCTGCCCGCGGTCGCGGCGTCGGCGCCCGGATACCGCGCGTACATCGACTGGCTCGCGCGTCATCCGCGCGCCGCCGACGAAGCCTGGTGGCGCGCCGAGCTGGCCGGCTTCCGTGCCGCCACGCCGATCGCGGCCAGCCCGGCCCGGCAGACGACCGGCGACGCCGCGCGGGAGGACAAGCGCCGGACCCAGCAATTCCTGCTGGACGAGGCGCTGACCACGCGGCTGCACGTGCTCACGCGTGCGCATCGCGTCACCCTCAACGTGCTGATCCGCGCGGTCTGGGCGTTGGTGCTGCGGCGCCACGCCGGAACAGACGACGTCGTCTTCGGCGTCACCGTATCCGGCCGGCCGCCGCTGCTCGACGGCGTCGAGTCGATCGTGGGGCTGTTCATCAACACGCTGCCGCTGCGCCTGCGTATCGCGCCGGAGCGGCCCTTCACCGAATGGCTGGCCGAGGTTCACGCCGCGCAGGCAGCGATGGAGCCGCACTCGTACAGCTCGCTGGTCGACATCCAGTCGTGGAGCGAACTGCCCGCCCGCGACAGCCTGTTCGACAGCCTGCTGGTCTTCGAGAACTTCCCGGTTGCCGCCGCCCCCGAGCTCGGGCCGGACGACCTCGAGATCCTCGACACCCGCGCGTTCGCGGAATCGAACTACCCGCTGACCCTGACCGTGCACCCGGACGCGCGCATCGGCTTCCATATTTCGCACGATGCGCACCGCGTCGCGCCAGATGTCGTGCGGCAGATGCTCGACACCCTCCGCACGTTGCTCGAGCGATTCGCCGAGCACCCGGACCAGCTGACCGGCCAGCTCGCCGACCCGCCGGCCGCCGACGGCCAGCCGGGCGCGCCGCGCGAGGCGGCCGGGCCGGCGAT